>DASYCS010000114.1:0-2804 GCA_036500025.1 Mesorhizobium sp.
CCCAGCGTCGGCGCAAACACCAGCGCATAGAGCATCGACGCCGCCAGCGTCACGATCAGCGTGATCGGCAGATATTTCATGAAATCGCCGATGATGCCCGGCCAGAACAAAAGCGGCGAGAAGGCGGCGATGCGCGTCATCGTCGCGGCGATCACCGGGCCGGCCATGCGCTTGGCCGCCAGCGCGAACGCCTCCTCCTTCGGCATGCCCTCGCCCATGCGGCGCTCGGCGAATTCGGTGACGATGATGGCGTCGTCCACCAGCATGCCGACCGCCAGGATCAGCGAGAACAAGACGATCATGTTGATGGTGTAGCCCATCAGCGCGAGCAGCAGGATGCCGATCAGGAACGAGGATGGAATGGCCAGCCCGATCAGCAGCGAAGCGCGGCCCGACAGGGCATAGAGAATGACGATGAACACCAGGATCACCGCGATCATGACGTGGTTCTGCAAATCGCCGAGCAACTGGTTGACGAATACGGACTTGTCTTGCGTGTAGGTCACCTCCATGCCCTTCGGCATGGTCTTGACGAACGTGTCGGCCACCGTCTTCACCTGCGCGATCGTGTCGATCAGGTTGGAGCCGATGCGCTTCTTGACCTCGATGGCGATGGCCGGCTTGCCGTCCAGCCGCGTGATCGTCTCCGCGTCCTTGAAGGTCGAGCGGACCGTGGCGATGTCCTTGGCCTGCACCACCGCGTTCGGCCCCGTCACCACCGGCAGGTTGGCGACATCTTCCGGCGTCTCGATCAGCGACGGCACCTTGACGGCATATTTGCCTTCCGATCCTTCCAGATTGCCGGCGGCCACCAGATTGTTGGAAGCCGCCACGCCCTGGATCAGCTGGTCGAGCTGCAAGCCGTAGGACGACAGCTTGACCGGATCAATGACGACTTCGACAAGATCGTCGCGCGCGCCTTGCAGCGCGCCTTCCAGCACGCCCGGCACTTCCTCGATGCGGTCGCGCAATTCGCGCGCCGCCGCCGTCAGCGCGCGCTCCGGCACATGGCCGGAAAGCGTCACCACCAGCACCGGAAATTCGGAGATGTTGACCTCGTTGACGGTCGGCTCTTCGGCGGCCTGCGGCAGGTCGGCCTTGGCGTCCTGCACCTTGGAGCGCGTGTCCTGCAACGCGGTCGCCAGGTCGATGGACGGCTCGAACTCGACCAGCACGTAGCCGCCGCCCTGGAAGGCGGCCGAACGCATTTCCTTCAACCCCTTGAGGTTCTTCAGCTTGGTTTCCATCGGCCGCAGCAGCAGGCGCTCGGAATCCTCCGGCGAGATGCCCTGATAGATCAGGCCGACATACATCATCGGTATCGGCACGTCCGGCTCGGCTTCCTTCGGCACCGACTGGTAGGCGACCGCCCCCGCCAGAACGAGGAATAGCAGGACGGAAATGGTGAGCCGCGAATTGCGGATCGCTAGTTTGACGATATCCATATTATTGCGTTCCGGCCGCGGCTTCGCCGGCCAGCTTCCTGATGGTTTCCTGGTCGGCCATCACCGGCTCGACCACATCGCCTTCAGCGACCAGCTCCTGTCCGGCGACGATCACCCTGGCGTCCTGCGGGATACCGGCAAGCACCAGCCCCTTGGACGTGTCGTCGATAAGGTCGATCGGGAAGAACACCACCTTGTTGTCCTTGTCGACGGCGCGGATGCCGAGATCGCCCGAGCCGCTCAGCGTCGCCACCGAGCGCGGCAGCACGATGGCGTCGGTGGGCGCCGCCCGCAGCGTAATTTCAGCGGTCATGCCGGCGGGAATGGCGCCATCGGCATTCTCGACGGCTATTTCAACGCGAAAGGTGCGGGTCGCCGCAGAGGCGTCGCGGCTGATGTAGCGCAGCGTGCCCTTCACCATCTGGCCGTTGACCAGCCTGACGTCTGCTTCGTCGCCAATCTTGATGAAGCGCAGGTCGCGCTCGCTGATTTCGCCGCGCGCGACGATCGGATCGAGCGCAAGCACCGTGGCGACTTCCCCGCCCTGCATCACCGCGCTGCCCAGTTCCACCGGCACGCGGTCGACGATGCCGTCGAATGGCGCCTTGACCTCGTTGCGGTCAAGTTCGGCCTGCGCGGTGCGCAACGCCGACTGCGCGGACGTCAGGTTGGAGCGCGCCGTATCGAGCTGGAGCTTGGGCAGATTGCCGGATTTGGCCAGGCGCTCGGCCGCCGCCAGTTCGGCCTGCCGCTGCACCAGAAGCTGCCTGGCATTGTCGGCGGACGAAAGCTTTTCCTCGGCGTCGAGCATCAGGATAAGGTCGCCCGCCTTCACATGCTGTCCCTGCTTGACCGGCAGCTTGGCGATGACGCCGCCCACCCGCGTTGCCAGCACGGCGCGCTTGTCGGCTTCCGTCAGCCCCGAAATGCGGATGGCGCGCGCATGCATGGCGCGCGGCGGCGTCACCACGGCAACCGTGCGCAGCGGGGCCGCCGGCTGTTCGGCCTTGGCCGCCTTCGGCGTTTCGGTGTCGGAAGCGCTTCCCACCGACGAGAATTCGCCTGTCGCCACCCAGGCGGCGAAGCCGATGAGCACAATAAGGGCGGCAAGCTTGTGAAACCTGAATTTCGGCATTGTCGTCTTTCCGGTGTGCGGGGCGTGGCCGGCCGCATCTTCATTCGGCGCGAGCCTGATATGGGTGCGCGCGCGTTCCGTTCAAATCGCCGTGATCGGCGGAGCGCACCTTCTACAGGAAAGTTACGGCGCAAAATAGTCGGAAAGATTGAGGCGATATTCGCCGGCGGACGAATGAACAGGCTCTAAAACGGCTGAAATTTCTGCATTGGAGCCGTTTTCCG
>DASYCS010000115.1:0-17936 GCA_036500025.1 Mesorhizobium sp.
GTGGAACGACGATCTTGCCGAATTGAGCGACGATGTTTCGCTGGAAGAGTGCCTGGCCCAATCGCGTTCGGCAGGCTTCACCGGCATGGAAATGGGCCGGCGCTTTCCAGGCGATCCGAAGCTTATGCTGCCGATCCTCGAACAGGCCGATGTGACGCTTTGCGGCGGCTGGTTTTCCGGCACTCTCGTCAATGAGGATATGGCGGTAAACAGGGACCGCATCCAGCCGATGATCGAGCTGTTCAAGGCCGTTGGCGCGCCCTGCATCGTCTATGGTGAGGTCGGCCGCTCCATTCAGGGCGACCGCTCGAAGCCGCTGAGCACCAAGCCGAGGCTTTCCGACGCCGAAATGAGGGTCTATGCGAAGAAGCTGACGGAATTCGGCGAATGGTGCGCCGGGCAGGGCATGCCGCTCGCCTATCATCACCACATGGGAGCGGTCGTCGAGACCGAGACGGAACTGGACGCCTTCATGAACCATTCAGGCCCAGGCATCCCCCTGCTGCTCGATGCCGGCCACCTGGCGTTTGCCGGGGGCGACGTGCTGCGCGCCATCGACAACCACCATGCCCGCATCAGCCACGTCCATGTAAAGGATGTGCGCATGGCGGTGATCGACAAGCTCGACCGCGCGAGGCAGTCCTTCCTCGACGCCGTGGCGCTTGGCGCTTTCACCGTTCCGGGCGATGGCTCGCTGGATTTCGAGGCTATCGTCAAGCAATTTGCCGACCATGGCTATGAAGGCTGGTTCGTCGTCGAAGCGGAACAGGACCCGAAGAAGAATCCGCCATTGAAGATGGCGCAGGTCGGCCACAAGGAGTTGATGCGGGTGATGACCGCCGCCGGCTATACTGTCGAGACGCAGGGCTTTCCGTCCTGATAGTAGCCCCGCAATATCGGAATTGATCAATGGCGCAGATAAAAGACACCCAGCATCCATTCTTCCGCCCGCTCTGGCGGCGGATCGCCATCGTCGTGGTCTGCCTTGTCTGGGCGGGGTTGGAATATATTGGCGGCTCTGCCAGCTGGGGCACCATCGCGCTGGCGGCCGCTGTCTATGGCGCGTGGCAATATCTGTATCTCTACAAACCCGGTCCCGAAAGCGTGCCGTCACCCGACGCCGTCGCGCCAGTCGATGGCGTGCAGCCTGCCGATAGCGAGCCGAAGGGTTAGCCATGCCGCAACTCATCATCCGCCCAAAAAAGGGCGGCTATGGCCGCCTCGTTCATGTGACGCCGCAAAACGCCGGCTGGACCTATGTCGGCTTCGATCTCCACCGCCTGCGCCCCGGCGAAACGGTCTCGGCGCAAACCGGGAGCAGGGAGGTCTGTCTGGTGTTCGTGACCGGCAAGGGGAAGGCCAGCGCCGGCGGCAAGCAGCTTGGCTCGCTTGGCGAGCGCATGTCGCCGTTCGAAGGCAAGCCGTGGTCGCTCTACCTGCCGGAAGGTTCCGAATGGTCGGTCACCGCCGAAACCGAGCTTGAGCTTGCCGTCTGTTCGGCGCCCGGCCTTGGCGGCGGCTTGCCGGTTCGCGTCATCGCGCCGGGCGATCTTGGCCGGGAAACCCGCGGCAAGGGCACCAATACGCGCTATGTCACCAACATATTGCCGGAGGACGAACCGGCGGATTCGCTGCTGGTGGTCGAGGTGATAACGCCCGGCGGCCACACTTCCAGCTACCCGCCGCACAAGCATGACCAGGACAATCTGCCGGCTGAATCCGCGCTGGAGGAAACCTACTATCACCGGCTCGACCCGCCGCAGGGCTTTGCCTTCCAGCGCGTTTATACCGATGCCGATGAGCACGGCCGGCGCGCGCTGGACGAGGCGATGGCGGTGGAGGATGGCGACGTGGTGCTGGTGCCGAAGGGCTACCACCCCTGTGCCGCCTGCCACGGCTACGATCTCTATTATCTCAACGTCATGGCCGGGCCGAAGCGGACGTGGAAGTTCCATAACGCCGTCGAGCACGAGTGGCTGATGAAGGCCTGAACTATCCGGTCTCGATAATGCGCTTCATGTGGTTGTCCCAGACATAGTCCGGTTCCGACACGCCGGTGCTGCCGGCCGCCACGATCATGCCGGCGCCGCTGGTGGCGATGAAGCCTTTGCGGTCCGGCGCGATGCCGCACACTTCGGTGAGGTCGGTTGCAGAAACGACCTTGCCGCTGCCCGTATCGAACACGACATAGCTGTTGCCGGCGGGTGACGACACCGCCATCGTGCCGGCTTCGCGGTTCGCCGCCATCGCGCCGATGTAATTGTGCAGGCCGTTCAGCACTTTTTCCGGCATTTCGAGCAGTTCCAGTTCCTTGCCGCGCACGGCGCGCCCGACAAGCGATGGCCGGTCGGTCGTCGCTCCCTCATATTGGCAGCTGAACCAGATCGCGCCCTGCCGGTCGGCGTCCATGTGGCGGATGGAAAGCTGGTTCAGGTCGGGCGGCAATTGGTGCTTTTCCAGCAGATCGCCGGAAACGCGGTCGATCAGCACGTAGGATGGCTGCATCGTCGCCAGGTTGAGCTTGGCCGCGCCGAAATCCGGATGCGTTTCGATGCCGCCATTGGCGATGGCCAGCGTGCGGCCGTCGTTGAGCAGCATCAGTTCGTGCGGCCCGACGCCGTGGGTCGCAAACTCGCCGATGCGGGCAAAATCATTGCGGGCGTCATAGATGCCGATCATGCCGGCGGCGTTGTCGAAATCGTTTTCGGTCGCATAAAGCAGCGCGCCATCATGCGAAAACACGCCGTGCCCATAGAAGTGGCGGCCGGCGATGGCAGCAATGGTCAGCGGCTTGGCTTGACCGGTATGGTCGAAGACGACGGCGATGGTGCCGGGCTTGCGCGGAAACACCACTGAACGCCGCGATATGGCGTCGAAGGTCACGTCATGGCCGCGGTCGGGAAGCTCGATCGAATAGAGAAGCTTGCCGGCCTCCGAAAGAATGCCCGCACCATAACTGCCGTTGCGCCTGACGAAGGCGGTGGCGAACACCGCATCGGCGGCGAGCGTCGCCGCCCAGGCCGGTGGCGCAAGCGCTGCCGCAAAGCCGGCGCCGGCGGCCTTGAGAAAATCGCGGCGGTCGATCAGCGGCGTACGCATGGTATGTTGCCTCGCTTGGCTCAATCGCCATCCAGCGACGAGAACCCGGCGGTCAGGCCGAATTCGGCGGTCATGCGCGTGCCGATCAGGCCGGAAAGCGTGCTGGTCACCAGCGCGAAATGATCGAGCCTGGCGCGCCGCGCCGGATCGGCCAGCGCCTCGTCGAGTGGCCCGGTAACGCCCCTCGCATCGGCGGCCCCGTTGGCAAGCAGGATGTGGACCGAATCCGCCATCCAGCGCGCGTCCGGCGAAAGGGCGTCGCCGACATGCGAGACGGTGAGCAACTGGTCGATGCCTTTGAGGTTGGCGGCCAGCGAGGCGGTGGTGTTGGCCGAGCGCCAGTAGATCGCCTGCTTCGGCTTGTCGGCATCGGGCGTGGCGCCGAAGAAGCCCTTCAGACGCACGTCGCGCACCATCTCAAGCTCGTTGATGAAGATGCCCATCAGTTCGGTGACGGCCTCGTTGCCGTCGCGGTAAAGCGGATTGTCCGGTCCGGGATTGGCCCAGAGCGCCGCAAACCCGTCCTTCTTGTCCCATTCGGCGGCAATATCGCCAGCCATCGTCTCAATATTGCCGGCAACCGCCGCGCCATAGGCGCAACGATAGGCGTCGTCCTTGCCGGTGAGGCCGTCCGCGTCTGTCCCGTAAAGTACGAACTCCAGCGCCCCGAACCCCTGCATGGCGACGCTTTTGCCGGCAAGCTGCGCCGGGTCGGTTGCGGTGGCATCCTTGCCGGCAAGCGCTGCCTGCACCTGCTTCAGCCCGATCGACTTGCGGTCGGGCCAAAACAGCATGCGTTCCAGCCGGTTCTTCTCGCGGATCGGCCCGAAGGTGATGATCTCCGCCTTCGACCATGCATCGACAGCACCGGAAAATTCGCTGCGCGCCGCATCCAGATTGGCCTGCGATGGCGCCTTGCAGAGCGTTTGCATGGCCTTGGTTAGCGTGGCTGCGTGTTCGTGGAGGCCGGCGTAAGCGGGCCGCACGAAACCGTCGATGGCGGCGTTGATCACAATGGATGCCTTGATCGCCGCCGAGGCGGGCGCAATGGCCGACAGGGCGAGAGGCAAGGCCAGCGCGAAGGTCAGGGGGAAGGCAAACCGCTTCATCATCACAGGGACTCCAGGAATTTGACCAGCGCATCGCGCGTGGCGGCGTCAGCGGCGGCGAAACGGTCGCGGGCCTTCTGCCCTTCGCCGCCATGCCACAGGATCGCCTCGGTCAGGTTGCGGGCGCGCCCGTCATGCAGGAAGAAAGTGTGGCCGTTGACGCGCTTGGTCAGCCCGATGCCCCACAGCGGCGGCGTGCGCCATTCATTGCCGGTAGCAATGCCGACCTGCTGGCCGTCCGCCAGTCCATCGCCCATGTCGTGCAAAAGGAAGTCGGAATAGGGCCAGATCAGCTGGAAGGCCTGCGCCTTGTTGGGGGCGTCGCGGCGGGTCACGAATTTCGGCGTGTGGCACGAAACGCAGCCCATATCGTAAAACGCCTGCTTGCCGGCGAGAATGTCCGGTTTGCCGATGTCGCGCCGCGCCGGCACGGCAAGGTTCTGCGAATAGAAGGTGATGAGGTCCATCACCGGCACCGGCGCTTCGGTGTCGCCAAGCCGCGGTTGCACGCCGGTCGGCATGGCGCGGCAGGCGGTTTCGGCCTCCGTGCAATCGCCCCAAGGGCGCGGTGCTTCCGGTGACGAAATACCGATATCGCCAGCCAGCGCATCGGCCGATTGCGCGCGGATGGTCGGCTGCTGGGCTTTCCAGCCGAAGCGGCCAAGCGTCGGCTGCCCGGTCAGCGGATCGCGCACGATGGCCGCCTTGCCGGAAATGCCGTCGCCATTCTTGTCGTCGGGGTCGGCAAGCGCCAGTATGTCGGCGGGATGGATTTGCTCGACCAGCCCCAGCCCGATCATCGGGTTGGCGACGCGCGGCGACAAAGTGGTGTGCGGGCCGAGCGGCCCGTATGCGAGATCGGTGGCCGAATAGGTCGGCTGGCGCAGCGAGGCTGTCGCGCCGCCGCCCAGCGCCACCGGTATTTCCCGATAGGCGATGTGCATGCGCCCTTCACCCGAAATGCCGGGCACCGCGAGATCCTGCAACTGCGTGCCATAGACCGGGTCGGGAAAATTCAGCGCCTGATGGCTGGCGACCTTGGCCTTTTCCTCCGCCGTATCCGCCTCGCGCGCCAGCCGCAGGAACATCGAGGTGGCGTCGAGGCTGGCTTCCGGCGGATGGCCGCGCCCGTCCTTCAGGTGGCAGGATTGGCAGGCGCGCGCGTTGAACAGTGGGCCAAGCCCGTCCGATGCCTGCGTCGAAGAGGGGGAAGACACCCAGTTCTTGCGGAAAAGCGCGTTGCCGAGCTTGAAGGTGCCTTCTTCCTCGAAGGTGATGTTGGCCGAGGATTGCGAGAAGGCATCGGCATTGACGCGCTTCTTCGACGTGCCGGCGCCACCCTGCATCAGCTCGAATTGCTCGGCCTTGGAAAAGTCATGGGTGGGCTTGGTAATGGCCTCGACCCGCGCCAAATCCTTGGGCGTCAGGTCGGAGCGTGTGACGGCGAGGCCGTCGGCATCGGAGCCGGCCAGCGCAGAGAGGGAGAAAACCGCCAATACCCCGGCAACCAGGCCGGAAAGCGCCAGGGCGCTTTTCCGGTTGGTTTTGGGCGGGCAATCTTCGGCCCGCCGCCTGCGGCGCAACAATTCTAAGGGGCGCCGCATTCCCGCATGTCCTTACTCCGCCTCGTTGGCCGCGTCGGCGTTGAGCTGGCCGTACTTTTCGTCGCCGATGGAAGCCAGGAGGTCTAGCTGCGTCTCAAGGAAGTCGATGTGACCTTCCTCATCCGCCAACAGTTCCTCGAACAGCTTCATGGTGACGTAATCGCCCAGCTCGTTGCAGATTTCGCGCGAACGCTTGTAGGCGGTGCGCGCTTCATATTCGCCGGAAAGATCGGATTCCAGCACTTCCTTCACATTCTGCCCGATGCGCAGCGGCGCGACCGATTGCAGGTTCGGATGGCCTTCGAGGAAGATGATGCGGGCGATCAGCCTGTCGGCGTGGTGCATCTCCTCGATCGATTCCGCCCGTTCCTTCTTTGCCAGCTTGGTGTATCCCCAGTCCTCCAGCAGACGGAAATGCACCCAGTACTGATTGACGGCTCCAAGCTCCAGAAACAGGGCTTCGTTAAGCCGCTCGATGATTTGGGTTTCGCCTTTCATGGGCCGTACTCCCGTATTGGACGCGCAGTTCCCTTACGCGGTCCAGGTGTGAAACGATGTCCACGCCGCTTGCTTGCGAGCGGGCATGGTAATTCTCGGTTACCCGAATGATCGTTTCCACCACATTTGGGAAGCAGCCGCAACAGCGACCACGCTTATGAATCGAATGATAGACCTTGGCCGGGACGATAAGCTGCCACGGGTCCTGGTCGAGCAGTTCCACGATTGCCTGCTCGACTTCTTTCTGCGTTATGACGTTGCACTGACAAATCAGCATTTTCGTCTCTTTGGCTGACGGAGCGAGGCTCCGTCTGGCTAAGCGTTCTTATACGGTCGGGGCTGCCCCCGGTTCACTGGAAAACCTTGTCCGGCGCGTCGAGGCTGTCGGAACCTTCGAAGGCGATGGCGTCGAGCTTCAGCGCCGAAACCACGCGTTCGATGGATTTGGTCTGGTCGACCAGTCCGTCGATGGCCGCCTGCACGGTGGCGTTGCCTTCGGTGTTGCCCTCGGCGATCTGCTGGTCATAGGCTTCGCCGCCCAGCGCGCGCGCCTTGATCGCCTCCATCTTGGAGACGGTCAGGTCGAGCTTGTCCGACAGTTCCTTGTCCAGCGCCGGATCGGCGGCCTTGACCATGTCGGAAACCGATGGGCCGGAAACGACCGAACCGTCGATGCGCGTATAGCTGGCATGGTAGGCGGCGCGGATGCCGACGGCGTCTTCCAGATGCGAGATGTAGGTGTTGTCGGAGAAGCAGTCATGCTCTTCTTCCGGGTCGTGCAGCAACAGGCCGAGCTTCATGCGCTCGCCTGCCAGTTCGCCGTAGGAAAGCGAACCCATGCCGGTCAGGATGGTGGAGATGCCGGCATTCGGCTCGCCATCTTCGAGATTCTTGCGGGCGGCCCCGCCTTCCTTCCAGTTGCCGACCATTTCCTGAAGATCCGAAACCAGAAGATCGCTGGCGGATTTAAGGTAGTCGGCGCGGCGGTCGCAATTGCCGCCCGTGCAGTTGGCGGCGTCATAGTCGGTATAGGGCCGCTCGCCGGCGCCCGGACCGGTGCCGTGCAAATCCTGGCCCCAGAGCAGGAATTCGATGGCGTGATAGCCGGTCGCCACATTGGCCTCGATGTCGCCCGCTTCTTGCAGCGTGCCGGACAGGAACTCCGGCGTCAGCTTGCTGGCGTCGATTTCCTTGCCGTCGATCTTGATCGTCTTGTTGGCGATGACATTGGCCGTGTAGAGCGAATTCTGGTCCGACTCGGTGCCGTAGCTCTTGGCGACGTAATCGATCAGGCCTTCATCCAGTGGCCAGGCGTTCACGCGGCCTTCCCAGTCGTCGACGATAGGGTTGCCGAAGCGGTAGACCTCCGTCTGCTGGTAGGGGATGCGGGCGGCCTTCCAGGCCTCGCGGGCAGCCGTCAGCGTGTCGGCCGAAGGCTTGGCGATCAGCGCATCGACGGCCTTGTCGAGCGCCTGCGCGGTGGTCAGCGAATCCTCGTATTTGGCAAGCGCGATGTCGGAATAGGTCTTGATGACCGCCTTGGCGTCGGTGTCGGCCTTCGCCGGCAGCACGAAAACGGCAGCCGTCAGCGCGGCGGTGGCGGCCAGTGCGGCGAACCTGCCGGCATATCGGTTGTTCAACATCGACGTCTCCTTGAGGATTTCAGCGAAAAGGGGCTGCGGCCAAGCCGGCGGCATGGCAGCTATGGGTCGGGAAATGAATGGCGCGGGGATGCAAATTCGATGTCGCGCACATCCGTGCGGGTCGCAACATGCGCCATGCGGCGCGCTCTGGGACGTTAGACACCGAAATGCCTCCAATCGAACGGGTTCAAGGCCCATACATCAAAGGGGTGCGCATCTGCGCGAGGCTTCATAAAACGACGGGCGTGCAAAAAGTCAACTAGTTTGATTTGAAAAAAGCAATTGAAACAATAGTTTAGAATTATTCTAAACTAGAACACTCAACTTTAAGCGAGGGCGGGCGGAACGGCGTGGTCCCGGCGGCGATTGACAACGGCCTGCCCCGGTGTGACGCGAATGTTGAAATTCACGGCGGAACCGGGCTACCCCGGAACCGGGGGTCACCCTAGGATGAGCGACAGGTCAGGTGCAGCATGAATGATGGCGTCGTTATTGTGGGTGCGGGTCACGCGGGCGTGCAGGCGGCAGCCAGCCTGCGCGAGGAGGGCTATGACGGCCCCGTCACTCTCGTCGGCGACGAGAACGAACTGCCCTATCACAAGCCGCCGCTCTCCAAGACCTTCATCAAGGATGCCCAGGCAAAGCCGCAGCCGCTGCGCGGCGAGGCCTTCTACTCGGGCAACGCCATCGATTTCCGTCCGGGCGTATCGGTCGAGCGCATCGATCTTGGCCAGCGGCGGTTGCAGCTTGCCGGTGGCGGCGCGCTGCCTTTCGACCGGCTGATACTGGCGACGGGTTCGCGCCCGCGCCCGCTGCCGCTGCCCGGTTCCGACCTGGCCGGCGTGCTTTCGCTGCGCTCCATCGGCGATGCGCGGCTGATCCGCGACCAAAGCGGTCGATGCACAGAGGTCGTCATTCTCGGCGGCGGCTTCATCGGCCTGGAAATCGCGGCGACTTTGACGGCGGGCGGCCGCAAGGTGACGGTGGTGGAGGCGGCGGACCGGCTGCTTGGCCGCGCCGTCGCGCCCGCCATCGGCGCCCATGCCCGCCAGCGGCTGGAAGACATCGGCGTGCGCATCCTGACCGGCACGACGATTGCCCGGCTCGAAGGCGAAAACGGCCATGTCGTTGCGGCAGTCACCTCAACAGGCGAGCGTCTGCCGGCGGAAATGGTCATCGTCGGCATCGGCGTGGTGCCCAATGCCGAACTGGCGCAAGCGGCGGGTATCGCCACCGGCAACGGCATCAAGGTGGATGCCGCGATGCAGACCTCGGTGCCGCAGGTTCTGGCGCTGGGCGACGCCGCCAGCTACCGCCACTGGTTCACCGGCGCCGACGTGCGGCTGGAATCGGTGCAGAACGCCACCGATCAGGCGCGTCTTGCCGCCCGCACCATCACCGGCAAGGGCGGCGCCTATGCGGCGGTGCCGTGGTTCTGGTCGGACATTGGCGACATGAAACTTCAGATGGTCGGCCTGACATCGAGCAGCGACCGCAATATCGTGGTCGGCGATCCGGCCGAGAACAAGTTTTCCATCTATCATTATGCCGACGACCGGCTGATCGGCATCGAATCCGTAAACCGCCCCGGCGACCACATGCTCGGCCGCAAGATGCTGGGAGCCGGTTTTTCGCCATTGCCGGAAACCGTGTCGACCGGCCCGGACGGCCTGAAGGCGGCGCTGGCCGCATTTCAGCAGGAAACGCAATAGTCTGTCGTCAACCGGTCGGCGCCACGCTTACGCGCCGGCATCGAACGAACAGGGTTCACGTCGCCACAGCGGGGCTTCGGCTCGGTACGGGCATTTCAGGCCTGCCGGTCGCCCGTTGATGCCAGCCGTGCGGCGGCCGTCGCCGCCATTGCGTCGGCCAGGCTCATATTCCATTGCGCTCGGCAATAAGCGCGGAAATCGAAGCAGGGCAGGCCGGGGCAGACCTCGAATTCAATCAGGTGGACGGTGTCGTCCGCCTCGACGCGGAGGTCGATGGAGAAGACGTCGCGCAGGCCGAGCGATTGCATCAGCGTTTGCGCGATCCGGCGAATTTTCATGTCCGCGCCGGGCTGGCTGGCCTTGACCGGCACGAGTTCCGGTTCGGCATAGCGGCCTTCGGCCCGCGCCGCCTCGCCGGTTTTGCCGTAAAGGGCGAGGCTGTCTTCCATGGTCTGGAAATCCGCACCGGAATCGACGAAGGCGACGCCCAGCGCCTCGATGCCCGCGTTGCGCTCCAACCCGAGGAAGCTCGCACGCACGTTGCGGCCGGCGACGTAGGGCTGCACCACCACCTCGTCGCGGTAGGCGGAAAAAATCCGCCGGCTAAGCTCCAATGCATCGGCAAGGTCGTGGCAGCGCGAATCCGCCCAGATGCCGATCTTGGCGCCGAGCCGGTTGGGCTTGACGAACCAGCCCTGCGCAGAGGCCGGCGGCGTCACCAGCCATTGCCCGTTACGGGCAAGGCCGGCAGCCGGCGCCGGCAGGCCGAGCGCGGCAAGCACCGCGCCGGAGCGGAACTTGTCCTGGCAAAGCGCAAACAGCGCATCGTCGCTGCCAAGCGTAGGCAGGCCGTTCAGCCGCGCCAAAGCAGGGGAAGCGCCGCCGCGAAAATAGGCGATGCCGTCGGTCAGCGTCCACACCAGCGTCTTTAGCGGGTCGCGTCTTGCCAGCGCCTTTGCCGCATCGTCCAGATCGACGGGCGTGAAAACGATGTCGTGCCTCGTGCACGCCGCCGCCAACGCCTCGAAATCCGGCGCGAGATCGGCCGATTGCGCCAGATAGGACGAAATCTCGGCTGCGCGCGCAGGGGGGTGGCCATCGCCGACAAGCCGGTCGAAGCAGGCCTTTTCCGTTTCGTAGACAAGTATCAATTGTGCCGGCACTGATTGTGCCAGCTTTGATTGGGAAGATGACATTCCGGAATCCTGCTGTGAGTGAGTGGCTAGAGCAGTCCGCCGTCGACGATCAGCGTCTGCGCGGTCAGCATCGCCGAGGCGTCCGAAGCGAGGAACAGGCAAGGCCCGACCATGTCGTCGGGCAGCATCATCCTGGGGATCGCCTGCCGTGAAATATGCCGGTCGAGGCTTTCCCGCGTCACCCACAATTCGTTCTGGCGTTCGGTGATCACCCATCCGGGCGCAATGGCGTTGACGCGGATGCCGTCCTTGCCGTAGCGGCCTGCAAGTCCCTTGGTCAGGCCGACAATGCCTGCCTTCGCCGCCGTATAGGCCGGCATGTCGCCAATATTGAGCATGAAGGCGGTCGAGGTGAAATTGACGATAGAGCCATGCCCGGCCTTGCGCATGCCCGGCGCCACCGCCTGCATGGTGAAGAAATGCGGCCGCAGATTGGTTTCGAGGTTCGCGTCCCAGTCCTCTGGCGTCAGTTCCTCGGCCAGGTGGCGGTCGTCGCGCGCCGCGTTATTGACGAGAACGGTGATCGGCCCATGCGCCGTACCGGCCTTGGCGACGCTGGCGCGCAGCGCCGCGATATCGCGCAGGTCGGCGTGCAGATAGAGCGGGCGATTGCCCGTCGCCGCCTCGATCTCGTCGCACAGCGCCAGGCTTTGCTTGTCGGCAATGTCGATGAAGGCGACCTTCGAGCCCTGGCGCGCGAAGCCCTCCGTCAACCTGGCACCGATGCCGGAGCCGCCGCCGGTGATCAGCACCGAAGCGCCTTCGAGATCGGCAAATCGCGCCGATGGCATCATGAAATTTTCTCCCCCTCTGGCCGCCGCGCATCCTATCCGGTCAATGCCGGCGGGCAAGGGAAAACCCCCTGCGCGACCGGGCTGCGCCGCCTTGTCGTTCGAGATGGTGTCAAAGAGCGCTGGTGCGCGACGCCCCACGAAAGCTGTCGCGCAGATAGCCAAGCGTGGCGTTGGCATTGACCGGCTTGCCGAACAGATAGCCCTGCCCGCCGGCGCAGCCGAACTGGATAAGGCGGTCGGCCTGCGCTTCCTCTTCGATGCCTTCAGCCACCACATCCATGCCGAGGCCCTCGCACATGGCGAGGATGGCGCGGATGATGTGCTCGGAGGGGCGGTCGTCGAGGATGGAGGAGACGAAGGCGCGGTCGATCTTGAGCTTGTCGAAATGGAATTCGCGCAGCCGCCCAAGCGAGGACTGGCCGGTGCCGAAATCATCGAGCGAGACGCGGATGCCGACGCGGCGCAAATCTTCGACGGTTTTGCCCGCCGAAGACGGGTCGTTCATCAGCCCGGTCTCGGTGATCTCGATTTCCAGCCGGCGCGGATCGAAGCCGGTGCGGTCGAGAATCGAAAGAATATGCAGCCCGGTGTTCTGATCGACCAGTTGCGAGGGCGACAGATTGAAAGCGAGGAACAGGTCTTTAGGCCAGTTGCGCGCCGCTTCTGTGGCCTTGCGCAACACCAGTTGCGACAGCGGCCCGATAATGCCGCGCTCTTCGGCAATGGGAATGAACACGGCCGGCGAGACCGGGCCGAGGTCGCGGTCGGTCCACCGGGCCAGCGTCTCGAAACCGATGGTGCGGCGGCTGTTGAGGTCGACGATCGGCTGGAAATGCGGCTCGACCTCGCCTGCCGAAACGGCGCGGCGCAACGCCTGTTCGATGCGGGTGACGCGCTTGGCGGCTTCTTCCATTTCGCGGGTATAGACGACGACCTGCCCGCGGCCCGACCGCTTGGCGTGGTAGAGCGCCGTTTCGGCCTTGTCGATCAAAACTTCGGTGGCTTCGTCACCGGAATAAAACAGCGAGCAGCCGACCGACGCCGACAGCCGCGCCGTGCGTTCCCCGACGTCGTAAGGCGCCGACAATATCTCGATCAGCATGCGCGCCCGTTTTGTCGCGGCTTCTTCACTGAACACCATGGGATAGAGAAAGGCGAATTCATCCGCGCCGATCCGGCAGACCGTCGAATGCCCGTCCATCGATGCGTTGAGGCGCATCGCCACCTGGACCAGAATGTCGTCGCCGGCCTTATGCCCGAACAGATCGTTGATCGGCTTGAAGCCGTCGAGATCGACGATGCCGACGGCGAACGGCGCCGGATCCTCGGATCGGTCGGAAATCAGCCGTTCGACCTTGTCAAAAAAGCGCCGATGGTTGCCAAGCCCGGTCAGCGGATCGGTGAATGCCAGATCCGATCCTTCCCTGCCCGCCTGCCCGGTGCCAAACGAAGTTTGCATCGGTGTCCCTGTTTTTATAAGTCGTAATTTACCCTGACAATGGCAGGAAACTCTTTAAGAAAACGTATTCCCCCCGGTCGTTAGCCGGCGTCCGGGGATCATGTTCCGGCAGGGCGGAAACTATCCTTGCTTGACACGGTAAAGTTGAAGCGGACCGTCCTGCGCCCCGGCCACCGGCTCCAGCCATGCCGGAATGGCGCCGCGCAGCAACTGCGCCAGGAAGCCGCCGGGCGCGCCGTCGACGAGCAGTTTGTTTTCCGGGCTGCCGGGGCAAAGCGCGACCAGGCCGACCTTGTTCCGGTCGATCACCGTCTTGGCTTCGGCAATCGTGCCCATATAGGCATCGAGCACGAGAAGGTTGCCGGCGATGTTGCGATGGTAGGGGCCAGACAGCGCCCGATGCCCCGAATAGGCAAGGACAGGCGCGCCCAGATTGGAAGTTGCAAGCACGGTGGAGTCCGGCTGGGTGGCGAGAATGCTGAAATCCTTGTCTGCCTTGCAGTCGGCCATGGCCGGTTTGCCGGCAACCGGCGCGCCCGTCGCGGACGGATCGTCCGCGATCATGGCCGAGGCGACGGTCCAGAAGGCGTTCATCGACACCAGCCAGACGGCGATCATCTTCAGCGAAACCGCGGGCGTCGGCGTGGCCAGCGCGCGCTCGCGCCAGCTGGCGATCCAGCCGGAAAGCGCGATGACGGCCAGCGCGATCGAGAAGGTCGAGCCGCGTACCTGCCAGATGCTGACGACGAACGACGCGACCAGCAGCGCGCCGACCAGGCTGTCCTGCCGTCGCCATGCGCCTTGGCGCAGCCGTGCCGCCATGATGGCGATGGCGATTATCGGCGTGACATAGCGCGCCAGCACCGAACTGTCCCTGGCCTGGATGAGCTGGAACATCGACTGCGCTTCGGAAATATGATCGAGCCAATATTCGTGCAAACGGGGATCGAGGCCGGCATAGGGTGCTGCCAGGCATTGCGGGAACCAGTGAAGCGTGATCGCGGCCAGGCCTGCGCCAAGCACCGCCAGCGCCATCGCGCGGCGCATAGGGGTGCGGCAGGCGGCATCGAAGGAGGCCGCCACCGCAAGGCCGGTGCCGCCCAGCGCCGCCAGCACGAACTGGACGCTCGAAAAGGCGTCGCAGCGCGCCTGGCCCCAATCGGCGAAAGGGATGGTGGACACGAACACCGTAAGCGCGGTGCCGGCGAAGCCAAGTCCATATTGCCGGGCTACGGATCGCTCGCCTTGGCCTCCAAACAGGAACAGGCCTGCCACGCACAGGCCGATGACGGCCACGTAAGGCGCGGTTTCCATGCCGATCGCCAATGTCAGCGCGGCACAGATGCCGGAAAATGCCGCCGCCGCCTTTTGTTGGGGTGCGGCGAGCAGGAACGACAGGCTGGCCAGCGTCAGCATCAGCTGGATGTTGTGGTGATCGAGGGCGTTGGGCGAGAAGATGCCGAGGAAATGCAGCGCGCCGCCACCCGCGATTACGGCGGGCAGGACGGCGCTGTCTCCGCCGTAGCGGCGCGCCGCGCGCGCCAGGAAAAAAACGCTCAGGCAAAGCATCAGCGCCGGCCACAGGATGCGGGCGGCCATTTCGCCGCCGGCGATGCTGCCGGTAAACGCCGACGCGGCAAGGATGATGGCGGCGATCGGCGCGTCGACCAGCCGCGACCAGTGCATGACGAAACCGCCGTCGACGCCCATCCTGTATTGGTGCAGGTCGAACCAGCCTTGCCCAGCCAGCAGGTCGCGTATTTCGATCAGCCGAAGCAGGCTGTCATTGTCCGCGGCATCGTGCAGGGTTTTGAAGCCGCTCATGGCATCGACGGCAAGCGCGATGAGCGTTGCGATGAGCGCGAGGCCCAGATCCTGGCTCCAGGCCGCGCGCGAAGCCCTGAAGGTCGTTACGGCGCTGGAGGACATGGCGCGCTGGAAGACATGGACGACCTTCGGATCGATTGCGAAGACCGACCCTAGCCTATGCGGCTTCAATAAAGCGTAAAGTTCGCTTCGCCCTAGCGCCGGTCGGCAAACACCCAGAAGGTGGAAAGCACATAACTGGCGGCGCTTGCCGCAAGCGTGGTGAATGCCGACATGGCAAGCGGCGCCATGCCGAACCGGGTCACCGCGACATGAGCGAGCACGCCGGAAAACAATGCGCAGCCCAGTTGCAGCGTCAGGTAGCGGGGCAGCACCTGGCCATGGTCGTGCCTGCCTTCGAAGGTCCAGGAGCGCTGTGCGCAATAGGCGACGCAGAAAGCCGAGCCATAGGCAATGGCGCTGCCGATGAACGGAGGTACGCCGAACGATACCAATAGCCATGAAAGGCCGAAAAACAGTGCCGCCGCGCCAACGCCCACCACGACGAACCGGACCAGTCGCTGGCCCCCGGCGCCATGAAGGATTGCGCCCATCGCTTGGTTAAAGCGCGGAATCGGCACGGCCCGTACCGGCGGCTGCCAGCCGCTTGAGCGGAATTTCCAATACGCCAAGCAGAAAGGCGGAGAAGAAGAGTTGTAGCGAAATGACGATCAGCGTCAGTCCCATGATGACGACGCGCGGGATTTCGGAATTATTCAGCGGGCCGAAACCGACATGCGCCCATTGCAGCACGGCGTAGCCGAAAAACAGCGCACCACCGAAGAAGCAGATGCCGGCATCGATGGCGAGGCTTTCGGTGCTGATGGTGCCGGACAGCCAGTTGGACCGGCGCGTGCTGGGCAGCATCTGGGTCTTCTCGGCAAAGCAGCGCGAGATCACGCCGAAAGTCAGCAACTGCACCCCGGTGAGAATCATGAAGCAGGCGGCGGTGAACGTGTTCAGATCGAGTGACATATTGTCGATCACGCGCAATGGCCCAAACAGCAGCAGCGCGGCAAACACCGCGCCGACGGCGCACAGGAAGGCGCCTGGAACGAAGAACAGCCAGCGCGGATTGTACACCAGCAGGAATTTCAGGTGACGCCAGCCGTCGCGCCACGTTCTGAGGTGCGGTGGCCGGCTGCGCCCGTCCGGCTTGAGGGTTGTCGGCACTTCCTCGATCCGCAAATTGGCCAGCGCGCTGCGCACCACCATTTCGCTGGCGAATTCCATGCCGGTCGTCTGCAAATCCAGCTTGCGGATGGCTTCGGTGTTGAAGCCGCGAAGGCCGCAGTGGAAGTCGCCGGCCTTGATGCGGAAGAACAGGCGGCCGATGAAGCTTAGAACCGGATTGCCCAGATAGCGGTGCAAAGGCGGCATGGCGCCGGGTTCGATGCCGCCCTGGAAGCGGTTGCCCATGACGAGGTCGGCACCCTCGCGCAGCCGCGCCACGAACGCGCCCAGCGCGGAAAAATCATAGCTGTCGTCGGCGTCGCCCATGATGACGAAGCGGCCTCTGGCGCTGGCTATGCCGCCCAGAAGGGCCGCGCCATAGCCCTTTTGCGCGACGGGAACGACACGCGCGCCCAGCGCCGTCGCAATGGCCTGCGAGCCATCGGTGCTGCCATTGTCGGCGATCAGGATTTCACCAATAATCCCGGAAGCATCGAGAAATGCCCTGGCCTTGTTGATGCACACGGCCAGCGTCTCGGCCTCATTGAGGCAAGGCATCAGGAGCGTCAGTTCCATTTGCCGGGTTGCGGCGGAACCGGTGGGCGTGACTGCGTTCATCATCGCAACTTTCCAGACATCCGCCGGTGCACGAAAATGTCGGCGGCTATTGGCCGAACGCTTACACGGCAAGCCTTAAGAAACCGATGACGCGCATGCGCGAACTGTTGGCGATCCTGCCGCCGATCCGATCGTCAAAAAGACGTGATTGGCAGCGCAAGGCCAAGCCTGTACAGGCAAGGGCAACGCTTCAATCCCCATGCCGGAGATAAATCCATGTCCATGAAAGTCGCCGTCCAGATGGACCACGTTTCCACCGTCTCGATCATGGGCGACACCTCGTTCGCACTATCGCTGGAAGCGCAACGGCGCGGGCACCGGCTTTTCCATTATACGCCGGACCGGCTTTCGATGCGCGACGGCAAGGTGTTTGCCCGTATCGAGGAAATGCAGCTGCGTGACGAGAAGGCCAACCACTATACGCTGGGCGAACCGGTGCGCACCGACCTGTCTGAAATGGACGTGATCCTGCTGCGCCAGGACCCGCCCTTCGACATGAACTACATCACCACCACCCACATGCTGGAGCGCATCCACCCGAAGACGCTGGTGGTCAACGACCCGGCCTGGGTGCGCAACAGCCCCGAAAAGATATTCGTCACCGAATTTCCCGACCTGATGCCGGAAACGCTGATCACCAAGGACCCGCGCGAGGTCGAGGCCTTCCGCAAGGAGTTCGGCGACATCATCATCAAGCCGCTTTACGGCAATGGCGGCGCCGGCGTCTTCCAGCTCAATGACGGCGACCGCAACCTGACCTCGCTGCTGGAAATGTTCTCGCAGATGTTCCGCGAGCCGTTCATCGTGCAACGCTACCTCAAGGACGTGCGCAAGGGCGACAAGCGCATCATCCTCATCGATGGCGAGCCTGTCGGTGCTGTCAACCGGGTGCCGTCGGAAACGGAATCGCGCTCCAACATGCATGTCGGCGGTCGCGCCGAAAAGAGCGAGTTGACCGACCGCGAGCGCGAGATTTGCGCACGCATCGCGCCGTCGTTGAAAGCGCGGGGCTTCATCCTCGTCGGCATCGACGTCATCGGCGACTACATGACGGAAATCAACGTCACCTCGCCGACCGGCATCCGCGAGATCAAGCGTTTTGGCGGCGCAGATATCGCCGGCCTGTTCTGGGACGCCGTCGAGGACAAGCGCCGCAGCTAGGCGC
>DASYCS010000116.1:0-2243 GCA_036500025.1 Mesorhizobium sp.
AACTTCCATGAAAAAGACCTCTCAATGTCCGCGCGTTGCGGCGATTTCCGCGCCGTAGCGCATTTCAAGCAGGGTTTTCAACGCCAAGGTCACCAGCGCCAGCCCGGCCAGCAGCGAAGCCACGGCGAAGGCGCCGGCCGCGTTATAGTCGTTGTAGAGAATTTCCACATGCAGCGGCATGGTGTTGGTCTGGCCGCGTATGTGGCCGGAGACGACCGAAACCGCGCCGAACTCGCCCATGGCGCGCGCATTGCACAACAAAACGCCGTAGAGCAGGCCCCATTTGATGTTGGGCAAGGTTACGTACCGGAAGGTCTGCCAGCCATTGGCGCCGAGCGAGATGGCCGCTTCCTCGTCCTTCGTGCCTTGCTCTTGCATCAGCGGGATCAGTTCGCGCGCGACGAACGGGAAGGTGACGAAGACGGTTGCAAGAACGATGCCGGGCACGGCAAACAGGATGGTGATGCCATGCGCCTTCAGCCACGGGCCAAGCAGGCTCTGCGCGCCGAACAAAAGTACGTAGACGAGGCCGGAAATGACCGGCGACACCGAGAAAGGCAAGTCGACCAGCGTGGTTAGGAAGGCCTTGCCCTTGAATTCGAACTTGGCGATCGCCCAGGCCATGGCGACGCCGAAGACGAGGTTGAGCGGCACGGCGATGGCCGCCACGATGAGCGTCAGCCGGATGGCGGAGAGCGTATCGGGTTCACCCAGCGTCGACAGGAAATAGCCGGCGCCCTTGGCGAAGGCCTGGATGAAAACCAGCACCAACGGCATCAGCAGGAATATGGCGAGAAACACGAAGGCGACCGCCATCAGCGCATAACGGGCGGGGCGCCCCTCGGTGATGCCGGAAGCGTTTTCCGGCTCTGGGTTGGCGGCGAAGAGCACGGGATCAGCCATAGCGCTTGCGGCTCCACGACTGGAGGAGGTTGACGACCAGCAGCATGGCGAACGAGATGATCAGCATGATGGCGGCGATGGCCGTGGCGGCCGGATAATTGAATTCTTCGAGCCGGATGACGATGAGAAGCGGCGTGATTTCGGAAACGTTCGGCAGGTTGCCGGCGATGAAGATGACGGAGCCATATTCGCCGACGCCGCGCGCGAAGGCGAGCGCGAAGCCGGTCAGGATCGCCGGAGCCAGCCCCGGAAACAGCACGCGGGTGATGGTCTGGAAGCGGCTGGCGCCGAGCGTCGCGGCCGCTTCCTCGACCTCCTTGTCGATCTCTTCCATGATCGGCTGCACGGTGCGCACGACAAAAGGCAGCCCGATGAACACCAGCGCGATGATGATGCCGAGCGGCGTATAGGCGACCTTGACGCCAAGCGGCGCAAGCAGCGATCCTATCCAGCCATTAGGCGCATAAAGCGTGGTCAGCGCAATGCCGGCAACTGCGGTCGGCAGCGCAAACGGCAGGTCGACCATCGCGTCGATGATGCGGCGGCCAGGAAAGCTGTAGCGCACCAGCACCCAGGCGACGAGGGTGCCGAAAACGACGTTGACGATGGCCGCGACCAGCGCCGTGCCGAAGCTGATCTTCAGGGAATTCAAGGTGCGCGGGTCGGTGGCGATGGCCCAGAAGTCATGCCAGCCAAGGGCGGCCGAACGCCATACCAGCCCCGATAGCGGGATCAGGATGATGAGGGTGAGGTAGGCAAGCGAGAGGCCGAGCGTCAATCCAAAACCTGGAATGACGCTCGGCTTCTTGAATCGCCACCCCGCTGGTGCGGGTGCTATGGTCATGTCGTCCTTATCGCGTGGTCCCAATCCATGGGTCTATTGGCTACTGGGCCGGCTTGTAGATTTGGTCGAATATACCACCGTCGCCGAAATGGTAAGGCTGCGCCTTCTTCCATCCGCCGAAAAGTGGATCGTCGATGGTGATCAGCTTGATGGCGGGCTGCTTGGCGAGGTCTTCGGCCGGCACCAGTTCGGGCTTGGAAGGCCGGTAGTGGTTCCGGGCGATGATGGTCTGGCCCTCCTTGGAATAGAGATATTTCAGATATTCCTCGGCCACCTTGCGGGTGCCTTTTTGATCGACATTGCCGTCAACCACCGCGACGGGTGGTTCGGCAAGGATCGAGGTCGGCGGGTAGACGATGTCGAAATTGTCCGCGCCGAACTCGTCAAGCGCCAGATAGGCTTCGTTCTCCCAGGCCAGCAGCACGTCGCCCAGGCCCTTTTGCGCGAAGGTCACCGTCGAGCCGCGCGCGCCGGTGTCGAGCACGGGCACGTTGGC
>DASYCS010000117.1:0-1840 GCA_036500025.1 Mesorhizobium sp.
GCCACCGGCACGGTGTATTTCAGGCTGTCCGGGTCGAGGCCGGCGGCTTCGGCATCATCGGCGCTCAACACCGTGCTACTCGCGCCGGTATCAACCACCGCGCGAATGGCCGCGCCGCCTATCATACGCCGGGCATGCTGACGGCCGTCGATGCGGCCGTCTATGGCGAGCCGCGGCGCGATTTCGACTATCCTCAACTGATCGAAACCATGGCGGCCTACGCAACACCCCATATCGAGAAGGGCGGCCGTCTTGGCCATGTCACCCGCCACATGGTCGGGTTGTTTCATGGGCTGGCGGGCGCTCGCCGTTGGCGGCAAATTCTCTCCACCGACGCGACACGTCCGGGGGCAGGCGCTGAAGTACTGAAAGCGGCCTTCGCGGCAGTCGACCTCGACGGGGCGGCGGAGCAGGCTGCCTGACGGATCAGTCTCGCAGGATCATCCGGTCGCCGCGCACGTCGAAGCCGGACAACGTGCCGATGAAATTCATGCCGAGCAGGCTTTGCTCAAGCGTTCCCGGCGCGGCTACCAGCACCGGCATGTTCATGCGTACGATGCCGCCGATGGACAATTCCTTGGTGCGTGCGCCGGCCGCGTTCGTCCCGCCATTCGCCGTAGCCACCGGCACGGTGTATTTCAGGCTGTCCGGGTCGAGGCCGGCGGCTTCGGCATCATCGGCGCTCAACACCGTGCTACTCGCGCCGGTATCAACCACCGCGCGAATGGCCGCGCCGTTGACGATGAGGCGTGCTTCGAAATGTCCGCTCAGCGACTTTTCAAGCGTCACCGTGGCACGGCCATCGGCTTCGCCAAGCGCCAACGGACTTCCAGGAACGAGACCGGCACTGACACGGCTGGCGAAGTCCTGCAATTCATAGCGGTATTGGTAGCCGGCTATCAACGCCAGAACGATGGCTGCCCATGCCGCAAACTGCCTTGCCAGCGTGCCGACAGGGCCGCCGGCGCGCAGCACGCCGGCGCCGATCACGGCGGCGAAAATACCCAGCCAGACAAGCTGTCCAAAGTCGTCATTGGCCATGCCGAGGGTTTTTCCGCCGGCGCTGTTGAAGATCAACAGAGCCAGCGCGACACCGATGGCAACCATGATGATCCAGAAGAAGCGGTTCATGGCGGGCGACCGTTCACACAGTCGAATCGCGTTCGCGCGCCAGGCGCGTACGGCGCGTTTCCCGGCGCGGTTTGCGTTCCACCGTTTCCAGCCGGGCCGGCAGTTCGGCCATGACGGAACGACGGGTGTCGGGCGTCATCTCGATCCATGCACCGATTTCGGCCTGCGTGCGTCCGCAACCGAAGCAATAGCCGGTCGTCCTGTCGATCGAGCAAACCAGAATGCAGGGCGTTTCGATGGCCGTCATAGAAGAAATCCCTTGGCTTGTTTCCACATGGTGCAACGGAAGCGCCAATGCAAGCCCCGCCGAAACCGCCGCCGCCGGTCGCTTCAACGTCAAAGCCGGGAGGTTGTGCCGACGCATCAACAGGTCTATCCCGCTGCCATCACCACGGACGGTTATTCATATGAACAGTGCCCTGCCTTTCGACGACTTCCGCGATCTTCTCGCCAATCTGCCGGCCGCCGACAGCCAGGCGCAGGCAAGGGTGCGAACGCTGTTTGCCAAGGCCAACAAGGCGCAAGGGTCGCTTGGCCGGATCGAGGATATAGCGGCATGGCTCGCCACATGGAGCGGGCGCGCGCCGCCCGCCATCCATCGCCCGCTGGTAGCGATCTTTGCCGGCAACCACGGCGTTGCCCGCCATGGCATTTCGCCGCGCCCGACAAGCGCCACGGCGGATGCAGTGGAACTGTGCGCGGCAGGCGG
>DASYCS010000118.1:0-7111 GCA_036500025.1 Mesorhizobium sp.
TCATGGGCGATCTGCGGGCGATGGGTGAAACCAACGCGCTGATTGACCGGCCGCGCCGCCCGGGCACGCGCGCGCTTTTCGCCCGCGCCGCCGAAATCTACGCGCAACGCTTTTCAGACGCCGACGGACGCATCAGGGCAAGCTTTTCTCTTGTCTGGATGTCCGGCTGGGCGCCCGACCCGTCGCAGCGCAAGCCGCTCCGGCCGGGTTCGGCGAAAGTTTCCCTGGCCTCGATATTGGAAGCGCCCGCACGCCGCGAAGCGGAATAAGACGCAGCAATCAGAGGCAAGCCAGGCCTAATTCAGGCCCTGCACGAGGCGGCTACTATTGTCGGACCACAGCCATTCGAGCCTGTCTGCCACATTGCCGAAGCCAGCGAAAATGGCCAACGACAGCAACGCCGCGATCAAGCCATATTCGATGGCCGTCGCCCCGCGGCGATCCTGAAAAAACCGGGCCTGGCAAAACCGGCGAATCAAAATTTTCATGGCCGTCGATCCCCTCGCCGGATCATTGGTAGGCAAGACGTGTTAAGGAAAGTTAACGGCGCAAGCTTAACAGGCCATAAACCGGCAAGCTGCGCGATATCAGCCGGGCTGATCGCCCTCAGCAATCGCCGCTGCGCCGGCCGTTGGCGCGGATGAGGCACACCGATTCGGGCGACGCCTGCAACACGCTGCGGCGGACCGTATAGGTGCCGGAATGGCCGATCGATCCGGTGGTGGTGGTATCGATGCCGGGAAAGCTGTCGCGCGCAATCTGGCGACCATTGTCATTGTCGAGCAGCGGCACGGCGATAAGCGCCAGCGCGATTGCCGCCGAGCCGAACAGCAGCGCGATCCGCAAAACGCCCATGCCGGCGTTGAAAGCCCGAAACCCTCGTTGCGGCCGGATCGAATCCCAGTCTTCGTCGAGGCTCATGCAGCCATTCCCCAGCAAATCCGCTCTGCGCAAAAGCGCCGTGTTGCCTCAATTTTTCACAGCAACACTAATCTTCCATTAACGATGCCGAATGCGGCCAAAAACTGCCTGAATCACAACAGATCGATCAGGAATGGAATAAGTGGGGCATCCGCCGGCGGCATCGGATAATCGCGCATCTGGCGCGGCCTCACCCATTTCAGCGTCTGGCCTTCCTTCGGCACCGCAATGCCCTCGAAGCGGCGGCAGACGTAAAGCGGCATCAAAAGATGGAAATCATCATAGCTGTGACTGGCGAAGGTAAGCGGCGCAAGGCACGCGACCTTGGTTTCAACGCCGATTTCCTCGCGTAACTCGCGCACCACGCAGGCTTCGGGCGTTTCGCCGGCCTCGACCTTGCCGCCGGGAAACTCCCATAAACCGGCAAGCTGCTTGCCCGGCGGCCGCTGCGCCAGAAGCACGCGCCCATCCGCATCGACCAGCGCGCAGGCGGCGACCAGAAGCAGGCGCTTCACCGTGCCCTCCTGCACCGTCAGGCGCCTTGCGGCCGGCGATAATGGTAGCGGTAGACTTCCGTGAAGCCGAGCGCCCGGTAAAGCCCCAGCGCGGCATGGTTGTCGGCTTCCACCTGTAGCCACGCCTCGCGCGCCCCGCGCAGGCGCGCCCACTTCAGCGCCGAAAGGATCAGTTGCCGTCCATGGCCCTGATTGCGAAACGCCTTGTCGGTTGCAATCTCGAACAGGCCGGCAAGGTCGCCGTCGTGAACGCAGATCAGCGTCGCCAGCGGCTCGTCATTGCGCTCCATCACGAACAGGCCGGCTTCCGGCTGTATGGCGCCGATGATTTCGGACAGGCCCGCCCGAAGCGAAACATCCAGATCATGGACTTTGAGCGAAGCGCCGACAAAGCGGCTGATATCGCGCAACGGCAACTGGTCCATCGCGTCGGCGACCGCCGCATCGGCCAGCGGCAGGCGCATCACCAAAGATTCGTCGAAACGGCTCCACCCTTGTGCGTCGAGATGCGCCGGGATGACGGAGCCGGAAAGCGGCGACAAGCGAAACGTCAACGGGCGTCCGTAAGCCTCGAAGCGCCGGCTGGCGCGCCCGATGCGCTCCGGAATCTGCCCGATGTCGCCCGGATCAAGCGGGTTGACCGAATTCAGCCGCTTTGCCGGGTGGCCGGCCGTCAGCCGCACCACCCAGGTGCCGTCATAATGCACGGCCGCCGCCGGCCATGCGCGAAACCCCGCCGCCTCATAGCGGCGCACGATGGCGAGCATGGTTGCGGGGTGCCTGGAGTCCAAGACGGTCAGCTCCGGTAGTCGCCGTTGATGGCGACATATTCCTTGGTGAGGTCGCAGGTCCACACCGTCGCCTTGCCGCCGCCAATGCCGATATCGGCGCGAATCCTGATTTCGTCGCGCTTCATATAGGCCGAGGTAGCCGCCTCGGAATAAGCCATGTCGCGCTCGCCTTCATGCGCAAGGCGATTATCGCCGAACCAGATCGACAGGCGGTCGCGGTCCGCCGGCTCGCCCGCCTTGCCGACAGCCATGACGACGCGGCCCCAATTGGCGTCCTCGCCCGCTACAGCCGTCTTGACCAGCGGCGAATTGGCGATCGACAGCGCGATGCGCTTGGCCGATTTCGCCGATTTCGCGCCGGTGACCGTGACCTCGATCTGCTTGCGCGCGCCCTCGCCGTCGCGCACCACCTGCAATGCCAGCGACTTCAGCATTTTGCCCAGCGCCCGCCGAAACGCGCCAAGGCGCGGGTCTTTCGGATCGGTGATCGTCGCCGCGCCGCGACGGGCGGCGGCGGCGGTGGCGAACAGAAGCAGCGTGTCGCTGGTCGAGGTGTCGCTGTCGACCGTCACGGCATTGAAGGTCTTGCCGACGCCGCGCGACAGCAAATCCTGCAAGACCGGCGCTGCGATCGGCGCGTCGGTGGCGATGAAGGACAGCATCGTCGCCATGTCGGGCGCGATCATGCCGGCCCCTTTGGAGATGCCGTTGAGGGTGACGTCCGCATCGCCGAGCTTCACCGTCGCGGTCGCCACCTTGGGATAGGTGTCGGTCGTCATGATGGCCTTGGCCGCGTCGAGCCACAGATCGGGCTTGCTGTCCTTGACCATGCCGGCCAGCAGCGGGCCGAATTTGCCGGCGTCGAGCGGCTCGCCTATCACCCCCGTCGAGGCGAGGAACACGTCGCCCGGCATACAATTGGCGGCCTTTGCTGCGGCTTCGCCCGTGACGGTGGTTGTTTCGCGGCCTTTTTTGCCGGTAAAGGCATTGGCGTTGCCCGAATTGACGACAAGGATGCGCGCCTTGCCCTGCGCCAGATTCTGGCGGCAGAAATCGACCGGAGCCGACGGGCATTTCGACCGCGTGAACACCCCCGCCACCGTCGTTCCGGCATCGAACGCCATGACCAGCAGATCGGTGCGGTTCTTGTACTTGATTCCGGCTTCCGCCGTGGCGATGCGCACGCCCTCGATCGAAGGCATTTTGGGATATTTCCTGGGAGCGAGCGGCGAAATCGTGTCGGACATGGGAGCCTCGGCGAAAAATGCGAAACGAGGCCGGTTTGCCCGATGCCGCGCCCTAGCGCAAGGCGTTTGGTGTGACCCGGCACCAAGACGAACCCCCTGGGTTCTCGAGGGCAACCGCCCGTCGGCCATCAGGCCGCCCCATCGGAGCCGTGAGCGAAGCGAATTGGCGTGAGATAAGAAAAAGTGGCGCGCTCGGCAGGATTTGAACCTGCAACCTACGGATTCGAAGTCCGGTGCTCTATCCAGTTGAGCTACGAGCGCTTGAACCGGGATTGATCGGCCAACCTCGATGGCGCGTGACAAGGCGAGTAGAATAGAAAAAGGCGGACTTCGAAAAGCCCGCCTTTTGCAGAAAATCAGGGCCGCTTATTCGCCGCCTTCCGCCGCATCGACCGCCTTCTTGAGCGCGGCGTCGGGGATTTCCACCTTGGCGGCGGCACGCAGCGACTTGACCAGCGCGAAATATTTGTCGCGGATGATGAGCGAACGGACATTGTCCTTCACCGTATCGAAGGCCGGCGGCTGCTTGGCGCGCTTGTCTTCCACCTTGATGACATGCCAGCCGAACTGGGTCTGCACCGGCTCCTTGGTGTAGCTGCCGACTTCCAGCGCCTGCGCCGCCTTGTCGAATTCCGGCACCATCTGGCCGGGGCCGAAATAGCCGAGGTCGCCGCCATTGGTCTTGCCGCTCGGATCGCTGGTCTGCTCGTTGGCCAGTTTCTGGAAGTCCGCGCCGCCATCCAGTTGCTTGATGATGGCCTCGGCTTCTTCCTTCGTCTTCACGAGAATGTGACGGGCATGTACCTCATTGACGGGCGGTGCGGCGGCAATTTCCTTGTCGTAGCGGGCATGGATCTCGTCATCCGTAACCTTGCCGACGACTTCCTTTTCCACCATCACGCCATGCAAGGCGCGCTCCTGCAAGAAGGCGATGCGGCGCTGGAAGTCCGGGTCCTTGTCGAGGCCGTCGGCCGTCGCCTTGGCGGCCAGCACCTTGATTTCGATGGCGGCGGAAAGCGCGGCGGCACGGCGCTGTTCCGGCGGAAGCTGCGCGAACTGCTGCGAAAGCTCGCCTTCGGCCAGCGTCAGGTCGGCTTCGGTCACCGGCTTGCCGTTGACGGTGGCGACCACGGCGGCCGGATCGACGGGCGCCGCGGCGGCGGCAGGCGCGGGCGCGGCTGGCGCTGCATCCTGGGCCAGGGCCGGGGACAGGGACAAAACGGTAAGGCCGAGAACGAATCCGAGGCCGGCAAACGGCGAGCGGCTAAACAGCAAGGACATGAAATAATGACTCCAGGGGGTTGGCTTGAGCGGGGGACAGGCTTCTCAGATCAACCTGAATGTGGCGGAATTTGGCGCGATAGCCATGCCTCGCGCGCCGTTGACATCGATTGAACCCCCTCTTATCTGTCCAGCGACTTTGCGTCCAGAACCGTTTTCCGGGCGCTTTTGCGCGTTTCGTCCGCCTGTCGCGGATCAGACGGGGCTGGCAGGCACCGTCTTGTTGATCAGGATTGCAACGAAAGGACCATTTATGGTCAGTTTTGGCGGCCTCGCCCGTAAGGTTTTCGGCTCTTCCAACGACCGCCGCGTCAAGGCGACCCGGCCAAGGCTGGAAGCCATCAATGCCATGGAAAACGAGATGCGCGCGCTGTCCGACGCCGATCTCGCCGCGCGCACCGTGAAATTCCGCGAAGACCTCGCCAATGGCGCCACGCTGGACGACCTGCTGGTGCCGGCCTTTGCGACGGTGCGTGAAGCGGCCCGCCGCGTGCTGGGCCTGCGCCCCTTCGACGTTCAGCTGATCGGCGGCATGGTTCTACACGATGGCGGCATTGCCGAAATGCGCACCGGCGAAGGCAAGACGCTGGTGGCGACCGCCCCCGTCTACCTCAACGCCCTGGCCCAGAAGGGCGTGCATGTCGTTACCGTCAACGATTATCTCGCCTCGCGCGACGCCGAATGGATGGGCCGCGTCTACAAATTCCTCGGCCTGAGCATCGGCATCATCGTCCATGGCCTGGACGACGAGGAGCGCAGCGCCGCCTATGCCTGCGACGTCACCTACGCGACCAACAACGAGCTTGGCTTCGACTATCTGCGCGACAACATGAAATACGAGCGCTCGCAGATGGTGCAGCGCGGTCACAATTACGCGATCGTCGACGAGGTCGACTCGATCCTGATCGACGAGGCGCGCACGCCGCTGATCATTTCCGGCCCGCTCGAAGACCGCTCGGAAATGTACAACACCATCGACACTTTCATGCTGAGGCTCAGCCCCGCCGACTATGAGATCGACGAGAAGCAGAAGACGTCGATCTTCACCGAGGAAGGCACCGAGAAGCTCGAAAACATGCTGCGCGACGCCGACCTGCTGAAGGGAGAGTCGCTCTATGATGTCGAGAACGTCGCCATCGTCCACCACGTCAACAATGCGCTGAAGGCCCACCAGCTGTTCCAGCGCGACAAGGACTATATCGTCCGTAACGGCGAAATCGTCATCATCGACGAGTTCACCGGCCGCATGATGCCCGGCCGCCGCTATTCGGAAGGCCTGCACCAGGCGCTGGAAGCCAAGGAGCACGTCCAGATCCAGCCGGAGAACCAGACGCTCGCCTCCGTCACCTTCCAGAACTATTTCCGCCTCTACAAGAAGCTTGCCGGCATGACCGGCACGGCGCTGACGGAAGCCGAGGAGTTCGGCAACATCTACGGTCTCGAAGTGACCGAGATTCCGACCAACGTTCCGGTCCAGCGCATCGACGAGGATGACGAGGTCTACCGGACCGTCGAGGAAAAATACAAGGCCATCGTGCGTGAGATCAAGGAAGCCCACGCCAAGGGGCAGCCGACGCTGGTGGGCACCACTTCCATCGAGAAATCCGAGCAGCTGGCCGAGCGCCTGCGCAAGGACGGCTTCAAGGATTTCGAAGTGCTGAACGCGCGCCACCACGAGCGTGAGGCCTCTATCGTCGCGCAGGCGGGCAAGCCCGGCTCCATCACCATCGCCACCAACATGGCCGGTCGCGGCACCGACATCCAGCTCGGCGGCAACGCCGACATGCGCATCGACGAGGAACTGGCCGACGTTCCGGAAGGTCCCGAGCGCGATGCCCGCGAAAAGGCGATCCGCGAAGACGTGCAGCGCCTGAAGGACAAGGCGCTCGCCGCCGGCGGCCTTTACGTGCTGGCCACCGAGCGCCACGAATCGCGCCGTATCGACAATCAGCTTCGCGGCCGCTCCGGCCGCCAGGGCGATCCCGGCCGTTCGAAATTCTTCCTTTCGCTGCAAGACGATCTGATGCGCATCTTCGGTTCCGAGCGCATGGACGGCATGTTGCAGAAGCTCGGCCTCAAGGAAGACGAGGCGATCATCCATCCCTGGATCAACAAGGCGCTGGAAAAGGCGCAGACCAAGGTAGAGGCGCGCAATTTCGACATCCGCAAGAACCTGCTGAAATATGACGACGTCTCCAACGACCAGCGCAAGGTGGTGTTCGAGCAGCGCATCGAACTGATGGACGGCGAAGGCCTGACCGAGATCATCGCCGAGATGCGCGAGGGCGTCATCGACGAGATCGTCGCCAAGGCCATTCCCGAAAATGCCTATGCCGAGCAGTGGAACGTTGCCGGC
>DASYCS010000119.1:0-8542 GCA_036500025.1 Mesorhizobium sp.
GCCCGCATGAGGAGGCGAAGTTGCTCGACCCGCAAATCATGCTGGTGCCGCTCGCCGCCTTCGACGCGCGCGGCCACCGCATCGGCTATGGCGGCGGCTATTACGACCGCGCCATCGAACGCCTGGCAAAGGCCGGCAAACGGCCGCGCCTGATCGGCATCGCCTTTGATTGCCAGCAGGTGGAAAAGGTGCCGGAAGAACCGCACGACGCGGTTCTGGCCGAAATCCTGACCGAAAGCGGCTTGCGCCGCTTCGGCCCAACTGGCTAGAAAGGATCTGGTTTCAGAATGCGCGGTCTTTTTTGAGCGCCATGCAGTTTTCGGGGGCGCGCCGTGCGGCTGCTTTTTCTCGGTGATATGGTCGGCAAATCCGGACGTACGGCGGTGTGGGAACAGCTTCCCGGCCTGATCTCGGATTTCCGGCTCGATTTCGTCATCGTCAATGGCGAGAACGCCGCCGGCGGTTTCGGCATCACCGAGGAAATCTTTCGCGAGACGCTGGCCGCCGGCGCCGATGTCGTCACCACCGGCAACCATGTCTGGGACCAGCGCGACGCGCTGGCCTTCGCGCCGCGCGAACAGCGCTTCCTGCGCCCCTCCAATTTCCCCAAGGGCACGCCGGGCCGGGGTTCGGGCGTCTATCTGGCGAAGAACGGCGCGCGCGTGCTGGTCGCCAACATCATGGGCCGCGTCTTCATGCACCCCGAACTCGACGACCCGTTCCAGGCCGGCGAGCGCGAGCTTGCCGCCTGCCCGCTTGGCGAACAGGCCGACGCCGCCGTGATCGACTTCCACGCCGAGGCGACCTCGGAAAAGATGTGCTTTGCGCATTTCGTCGATGGCCGCGCCTCGCTGGTCGTCGGCACGCATACCCACCAGCCGACTGCCGACCACCAGATCCTCAATGGCGGCACCGCCTATATTTCCGACGCCGGCATGTGCGGCGACTATGATTCATCGCTGGGCATGGACAAGGAAGAACCGCTGAACCGCTTCCTGTCGAAAGTGCCGAAAGGCCGCTTCGAGGCGGCCAATGGCCCCGCCACCATCTGCGGCGTCGGCCTCGACATTTCCGACCGCACCGGGCTTGCCGAAAAGATCGCCCCTTTCAGGCGCGGACCCCGGCTTGAAGAAACCGCGCCTTCCTTCTGGTCTTGACATTGATCCAGTGCTTCGCCGTACCTAACTTCGGGCGCAACAAGCCGTAGACATGACGAGGGGATCGCCGCCATGCCGATTATCGACTTCCTGGCACCACACTTCGCCTTTGTCAGCGACCCGACAGCCTGGGTGGCGCTGGTAACGCTGATCGTGCTTGAGATCGTTCTCGGCATCGACAATCTGATCTTCATCTCGATCCTCACCAACAAGCTGCCGGAAACGCAGCGCGCCCGCGCCCGCCGGCTGGGCATTTCGGCGGCGCTGGTCATGCGGCTGGTGCTGCTCGCCACCATTTCCATCATCGTGCAGTTGACCACGCCGGTCTTCACCGCCTTCGGCCACGGCTTTTCCTGGCGCGACCTGATCCTGATCGCCGGCGGCCTGTTCCTGGTCTGGAAGGCGACCAAGGAAATCCACCACACCGTCGACAAGGACGACCATCAGGACACCATGCTGGGCGAGACGCTGAAAATGTCGCTGGCCGGCGCGATCTTCCAGATCCTGCTGCTCGACCTGGTGTTTTCCATCGACAGCATCATCACCGCCGTCGGCATGACCGACGAGATCGCCATCATGTACATCGCCGTCATCGTCGCCGTTTCTGTGATGATGCTGGCCGCCGGCCCACTCGCCGACTTCATCGCCAGGAACCCCAGCATCGTCATGCTGGCGCTCGGTTTCCTGCTGATGATCGGCATGACGCTGATTGCCGACGGCATGGGTTACCATGTGCCCAAGGGCTACATCTACGCCGCCATGGGCTTCTCCGCGCTGGTCGAGGCGCTGAACATGCTGGCGAGGCGGCGCAGGAAGTCGGGAACGGGCGGGCGCTAGCCTTCGTCTCATGGCGCCAGTGGCCATGTCTGGACGAATTGAGCCGATTTATCTATAAGCCCGCCATTATCGAAAAATGGCGGGTTGCCGTTTGCGGCCATGCGGACGCCGCGCGACCCGACCGCCGCTAAGACGACAGGGAACCCATGGCCGGCCATTCACAGTTCAAGAACATCATGCATCGCAAGGGCCGCCAGGACGCGGTGCGCTCGAAGATGTTTTCCAAGCTCGCCCGCGAAATCACCGTCGCCGCCAAGACCGGCACACCCGATCCGTCGATGAACCCGCGCCTGCGCCTGGCTGTGCAGAACGCCAAGGCGGTGTCGATGCCCAAGGACAACATCCAGCGCGCCATCAACAAGGCTTCGATGGGCGACGCCGAAAACTATGAGGAAGTGCGCTATGAAGGCTATGGCCCCGGCGGCATCGCCCTCATCGTCGAGGCGCTGACCGACAACCGCAACCGTTCCGCCTCCAACGTCCGCGCCGCTTTCACCAAGGCCGGCGGCGTGCTCGGCGAAACCGGCTCGGTTTCCTTCATGTGGGACCGCGTCGGCGAGATTTTCTATCCCGCCGCCGCCGGCAATGCCGAAAAAGTCATGGATGCGGCAATCGAGGCCGGCGCCGACGACGTGCAGTCCGACGAAGACGGCCACACCATAATGTGCGCCTTCGAAGGCCTGAATGACGTATCCAAGGCGCTGGAAGGCGCGCTTGGCGAGGCGGAATCGGTGAAGATCATCTGGAAGCCGCAAAACAACGTGCCCGTAGACGAGGAACGCGCGCAGTCGCTGATGAAGCTGGTCGCCACGCTGGAAGACGATGACGACGTGCAGAACGTCTACGCCAATTTCGAGGTCGACGACGAGACGATGGCCAAGCTCAGCGCGGCGTGAACCGCGTCGGTCTTGACCTCGGCACGACCCGCAAATGGCAGCTTTTCGGCACTCTCGGTGCTTAATTGCCGGGATATACACTCCGTTCCGGCTCTCGACCCCCCATTCCGGCTCGACTTGAGCCGGAATTCGGCACAGTTCTCTCCGTAGAAAGATTGATCGCGCCATGCCCTCGCCGCCCGTCATCCGCATCACCTACTGCACGCAGTGCCAATGGCTGTTGCGGGCAGGCTGGATGGCGCAGGAGCTTCTGTCGACCTTCGGCGCCGACCTTGGCGAAGTGGCGCTGGTGCCCGGCACCGGTGGCATCTTCACCATCGACTGCAACGGCGAAATCATCTGGGACCGCAAGCGCGACGGCGGCTTTCCCGACGCCGCGCAACTCAAGCAGAAGGTGCGCGACGTCATCGACCCCGGTCGCGACCTCGGCCACTCCGACCGCAAGCACAAAGGCTGACCGGCTTTTCGCAAAAGGCCGACCAAGCCAGCCGCGCCGAACCCGCCCACCGGGCGCAAGCCGGTAAAAACCGCGCCGGCATCTTTTTCTTCGAAGGCACGGCGTAAAAAAAAGCGGGCGTCGGATATGGAATTGCGATAATGGCATCCGGCCGGATCAGCGCCCATTCTGGAAGTGCCCCGCCGGCCAAGCACCGCAATCGGGGCCACCGAACGTGATACCTTCCGCCGATACGCCAGCCGCCCAGCGTTTTGCCGCCTTCCGGCACCGGCCGTTCCTGAGTTACTGGGCCGCGCGCTTCATCAGCACCTTCGCCACGCAGATCGTGTCCGTCGCCGTCGGCTGGCAGGTCTACGACCTGACCCGCGATCCGTTCGACCTGGGCATCGTCGGCATCGTCCAGTTCCTGCCCGCGCTGCTTCTGGTCCTGGTTACCGGCGTCATTGCCGACCGCTTCGGCCGCCGCCTTATCATGGCGGTGGCGATTGTCGTGGAGGCGGCGTGCGCCGGCGCGCTTTTGTTTCTCACCCTTCGCGGCGGTGGTGGCGGCCCTTTGCCGATCTTCGCCATACTGGCCGCCTTCGGCGTTGCCCGCGCCTTTTTCGGCCCGGCTTCGTCGTCGCTGTTCGCCAATCTGGTGCCGCCGCGGGATTTCGCCAACGCCATTGCCTGGAACTCCTCCGCCTGGCAGATGGCGACCATCACCGGGCCGGTGGCCGGCGGCTTGCTATACGGGTTTTCGCCGCAGGCCGCCTATATCGCGGCCGCCCTGCTGATGCTGGTCGCCGCCGGCCTGATCCTCACCATTCCAAAGCCCACGCAGAAAAACGAAACAACCAAGGCGACCGTGCAGACGCTGTTCGCCGGCTTCGGTTATATCTGGGGCGAGAAGGTCGTGCTCGGCGCCATCTCGCTCGACCTGTTCGCCGTGCTGCTTTCCGGCGCGACCGCGCTGCTGCCGGTCTATGCGCGCGATATTCTCCAGCTTGGACCATGGGGCCTCGGCCTGCTGCGCTCGGCCCCCGGCATAGGCGCCATCACCGTCGCCATCTGGCTTGCCGGCCATCCGATCCGCAACCATGCCGGCGTCATCATGCTCGGTTTCGTCGCCATGTTCGGCGCCTTCACCATCGTGTTCGGCCTGTCGACGATACCCTGGCTGTCCATCGCCGCGCTCGTCCTGCTTGGCGCGACCGACATGTTCAGCGTCTATGTGCGCGAAACGCTGATCCAGCTATGGACGCCGGACGAGGTCCGTGGCCGCGTCAACGCCGTCAACCAGGTTTTCGTCGGCGCTTCCAATGAACTGGGCGAATTCCGCGCCGGAACCATGGCCGCCTTGATCGGCACGGTGCCGGCCGTGGTGATCGGCGGCGTCGGCGCGGTCGCCGTCGCCGGCATCTGGGCTTACCTTTTTCCGGCGTTGAGGAACGTGCGCCACCTCAACAGCCGCGGCTGAGCTATCGCGCCGCCGGCGCGCCGAACACGGTTTGCAGGAACTCGGCCAGCCAGCGCTTCAGCTGCATGTCCCAGATCAGCCGGCCGCCGAGATGATCGCGGCCGGGCTGCGCGCCGGGAAGCACGAAGCGATGCGCCCCGTGCACCACCCAGCGGTGCATCATCAGCCGGGTCAGTTCGCCGTGGAACTGGATGCCCCATGCATTGTCGCCATAGCGAAACGCCTGGTTGGGATAGGTTTCCGCCGTCGCCAGCAGCGTCGCGTCGCGCGGCAACGAAAAGCCCTCGCGGTGGAACTGGTAGACATGCTGCGGCCATTGCATCAGCTTTTCGCCGGCCTCCGTCGCCTTGAGCGGATACCAGCCGATTTCCACCAGCCCGTCGCCATGGCCTTCGACCTTGCCGCCCAGATGATTGACCAGCATTTGCGCGCCGAGGCAGATGCCGAGAAAAGGCCGGTTTTCCTTCAGCGGGACAGACAGCCAGTTGCGCTCGCGGCCGACGAACTCGTCGCTGTCATTGGCGCTCATCGGCCCGCCGAACATCACCGCGCCGGCATGGTTTTCCAACGTTTCAGGCAGCGCGTCCCCCAGCGGCGGACGGCGGATGTCGAGATCGAACCCCGCCTCGATCAGCATATGGCCGACCCGTCCCGGACTGGAATTTTCCTGATGGAGCACAATCAGGATTTTTGGCAGGATTTTTGGCAGGGTTTTTGGCCGGCTTTGCTGCCGGGCGATGTGTGATGGCATTTTCTTGAAAAGTCCCGAAATTCGTCTGCCCCAGCCCGTTCGTCGCTGATATTGCCTATTCGTCGCTGGATATTCCCTTTGCGGCGGGCGATCCGGCGGCGGCCTTCTGGCGTGCTTCGATACGGTCCCGGCGCTCGACGCCAAGCAGTTCGGCAACCCGCCATACCACATTGTCTTCCAGCTCGTGCAGTTCGCCGTCGGCATAGACGATCTCCCACATCAGGCCGATAAAGACCCGGCGGGCATCCATGTCGAGCTGCCGCTTCAACACGCTGGTGAAAGCGTACAGATCGACCGCTTCGCCGTCCGCCCGTTCGCCGGCCTTGGCCAGCGCATCCAGTTCCGCACCGGTCACACCATAGCGTTGCGAAAGCGCGGCCTTGAATTTCGCCCACTCCACGTCCTGGCGCACGCCATCGGCATCCATGACATGATAGAGCAGGGCGGAGGCGGCGATGCGCGGATCGTCCTCGCCGATACCGCCATCTCCGCTGCCGCCCGGCAAATCCTTGAAGAAGGACAATACCCGCTCGAACATCAGGCTACTCCAATTCGTCGCATCGATTTAGAGCATTTCCAGCAAAAGTATTGAAACGGTTTTGCATCCGGAAATACGCCCAAAACAAAGAGATAGAGCGGTTTTACCGATTCGGTAAAAACCAGAACCGCTCTATCGCGCCAGCGGATCACGATCAAAACAAACGAAAGCGACTGGCCGATTTTGTCGCGTCCTCCGTCTCTTCCGGCTCGATGCCGGGATCGTCCGGCAGGCGCATCGTCCCGGCGGAAGTTTCGACCGCTTCCGCGTCGGGCGCAACGGCGGCGAATTCGGCGGCGGTGACCGGCGCGATCGGCTCGTCATCAGCCACCTGCCTTTGAACCGCCGCACCCGTTTCCCGCCTTGCGGCTTGGCGATCGGCCTTATCGACGACCGGCGCCTCGATCGGCGGGGCCAGCGATGGCGACAAATCCGGCCTGTCTTCCTCGCTGTCGATCAGCTGGCCGAGCCGCTCCATCGGCGCGCGCCACTCGAAGGCGTCGAGCCTGCCGGTGACCGGCGAAACCGGCGCCCAGCGCTCCGAAACGACGCCATCGGCAACCCATGCCGGGTCGCGCGGCGCGCGCACCGCCCGCGACAGAAACTGCCGCACCTTGCCCTGGTCGCCACTGTCGGCCTCCTCGATGTCGGCCAGCAGCAGGAAGGCTCCCTCGCGGGGGTCGATGCGAATGGCGGCTTCGGCTTCGCGCCGCGCCGTTGCAAAGTCCTGCGCATCGAGCGCGGCACGCGCCACCGCCATCGAAGATTCGGCGTTGTTCTTCTTCATTTCCTGCAATTTCCGCGCGCGGTGCAGACGGTCGAGCACGGCGTCGCCCGGCCGGGCATGCGTATAAAGCTCGGCGATTTCGGGATGCGGCTCGGCCTTCCATGCCGCCTCCAGCACTTTCGAGCCTTTCCGCACGTCATTATTCCGAAACAGCGCCCGAGCCGCGATGACGGCTGCCGGCGCGAATTCCGGGCGCAGGCGGTTGGCCTCGACGGCCGCTATCCGCGCCGCTTCGGGATCGCCATCGAACAGGGCCTGCGCCTTGGCCGTCAGCAGCACGGCGCGCCGATTATTGGCGGCCGCAGGCTCGATCTGGCGTGTCGACTTCTGCGCGTTGACCAGCTTGAGCGCGCCGTCCCAATCGCCGCGCCGGGCCAGTTCCTCCAGCGTCGATTCGGCCGCCCACGCCAGTTGCGGCGCGGCTTGCGCCGCCCGGCCGGCATAGTGGCGGGCGGCGTTGCGGTCGCCCAGCCGCTCGGCCTCCAGATAAAGCCCGCGCAGGCCGAGCAACCGCATTTCGGGATCGTCGAGCATCGCCTCGAACTTGCCGCGGGCCGCCTCATGGTCGCCCTCCAGCAGCGAAGCCTGCGCGTCGAGCAGATGGATCAGCGGCTCCTGGTCGGAGCGGATCAGCTTCGCCGCTTCCCTTGTTTTCCTGCGCGCCAGCGCCGCGTCTCCTGCCCCGGCGGCAATCATGCCCGTCGATAGCGCCTGATAGCCACGGTCGCGGCGGCGCACGCGGAAATGCCGCGCAATCGCATAGGGGCTGTTCCAGACCGATTTAACCAGCCACCAGACAATCATCACGGCGGCAACGACCGCCACGACCGCCACCGCCGCCACCATCAGGCTGACCTGGTACTGATAGCCGTTGAAGGTCACCACCATGTCGCCCGGCCGGTCGGCCAGCCAGGCAAAGCCGAGGCCGAGCGCGAAGACGACTGCAAGGAAGGCGAGGATTCGGATCATGAAGCGTCCTCACCCCTTCATGGCGTCGGCGACCAGCGCATCGACCTGCGCCTCGGCGTCTGCCCGCGCCTTGAGCCTGGCGGCGAAATCCGCGCCGGCGGCCTTCGCCGCATCCGGCAGCGTGTCATATTCGGACAGCGCCTTGGCATAGTTGCCCTGCACGACAGCCGCCTCCATGCGCGACACCGTTTCGGGCACGCCCGGACCTTCCACCGCAGCCGTGGGCCGCACCGTGACCAGCGTTTCGGCGCTCGACATCAAATTCTGGAAAAAGCCGGCATCCTCGTCGGCAGGCATTGCCGCAGCCACCATTGCGGTCGCCGCCGCATTGATGCCGGCTGAAATGTCGGTGCGGCTGGCCACGCCCTTTTCCGCATAGGGACGCAACGCCGCAAGCTGCGGCGCGTCCGGCGCGATTGCCGCGAAGGTTTCGAACTCCGCTGTAAACGGCGCGCCGCGATCCAGCGCCGCCTTCAGCGCCGAAGCCGCGATAGACAGCGCCACCTTTGGCTGCGACGCCTGCGCGTCAACCTTGGCCGTCAGCTGCGACACCGATTGCTCAAGCGCGCCGAGCCGGCTTTGCTGTTGGGCGGCGTTATCGCCGGCGCCCTTCACCGACGCGTCGAGCGCCGCCAGTTTTTCCTGAAGCGGATCGAGATCGACCGGTGCCGAACCGCCTGCCGGGCCAAGC
>DASYCS010000120.1:0-9753 GCA_036500025.1 Mesorhizobium sp.
AACCACCGGCACCACCGGCGCATGCTTTTGCACCGTGGCGAGCGCCTCGCGCATGGCCTCGGCCGCCGGACCCATCAGCGCCGAATGGAAAGGCGCCGAAACCTGAAGCATCAGCGCCCGCTTGGCGCCCTTTTCCGTGCACAGCTTGGCCGCCAGTTCCACGGCCTGCTTGGCGCCGGAAATCACCAGCTGGCCGCCGCCATTGTCGTTGGCGATCTGGCAAACGGACCCCTTGGCCGCCTCTCCGCATGCAGCTTCAACATCTGCCTGCTCCAGCCCGATGATCGCAGCCATCGCCCCTTCGCCGGCCGGCACCGCCGCCTGCATGGCGTTGCCGCGAATGCGAAGCAGCCGGGCCGCATCCGCCACCGAAACGAAACCGCTGGCGGCCAGCGCCGAATATTCGCCCAGCGAGTGGCCGGCCGCGTAGGCGACCTTGTCCTTCAACGAAAAACCGCGCGCTTCCAGCGCCCGCACCGCCGCCAGCGAAACCGCCATCAACGCCGGCTGCGCGTTGGCGGTCAGCGTCAGGCTGGATTCAGGCCCATCCCAGATCAGGTCGGACAGCTTTTCTCCAAGCGCCTCGTCGACCTCGTCGAAGACGCGCCGGGATTCCGGAAAGGCGTCCGCCAATTCCTTGCCCATGCCGACGGCCTGGCTGCCCTGCCCCGGAAAAGTGAATGCGACGGCCATACAGGATGCTCCCGTTGTCTTGTTTCCGACTGCTGTTGCTCAAGCGGCGAGTTCAAGTCAAGCCGTTTAAGCTTGCCCGCCAAAGCCAAACTCCCGGTTTAAGAAGCTTTTTTACGATCACTCATGATTAAAATCGCACACGATTTGTTTGCCGGCTCTTCCCATTTCCGCCACAGACGATAGTTCTTCGTGACAGTGGTATGACGTTTGGATGACGTCTTTAAGTGGCCGGGGATTAGAGTGGCGAAGAATATTGCAGGCATGGCCGTGAAGGCGCCGGACAGTTCCCTGGACAAAATCGGGGACCGCGCTGGCCGTGCGCGCAAATTTTGGCGCGCCTCAGCCTATAGTCTCGTTTCGCTGCTGGCGGCGACCACGCTGGTATTTGCCATAGAGCTCATCTTTCGCGGCAATCTGCCGGCGACCGTCGAGTTCTTCCTACAGCCGTTCAAGCCGGGCTGGACCACCATCGTCGTGTTCACGCTCATCCTGATAGGCCTCGATGCGCTGCTTGGCCGCAAGCACCAGAGCCTGATGATCGTCGCCCCGCTGACGCTGGTTCTGGCTTTCATCGGGCATCAGAAATCGCTTTATCTCGGCGATCCGCTTTATCCGACCGACTTTCTCTATGCCCGCCAGATCGTCGAACTGATGCCGCTATTGGTGCGCGAGCGCCCCTTGACCGGCTTGGCCATGGCGGTCGGCCTGGTCGTTTTCCTGGCAATTCTGGTTTTCGCCTGGCGCCTGTGGCGTCGCCGCATGCCGGTGCTCACCTACCGGGGCCGTATCGCGCGGCTGGTTTTGACCCTGCCGCTTCTCGCCTTCTTCGTCTCGATCATGGATTACGCGACCTTCTCGTGGACGCGCGACCGCTTGCAGATCATCCCGATTATGTGGGACCAGAAGGAGAACTATAATTCCAACGGCTTCGCCCTTGCCTTTGCGCTGAACGTGCCGATGGCCCATGTCACCGCGCCGGCCGGCTATTCCGACAAGGCCGTAGCCGCGATCGCCAGGCCCGACACCGCCGCCGCCGTGCCGGCCGAAAAACCCGACATCATCGTCGTCATGAGCGAATCCTTCTGGGATCCGACCAAGCTTCCCAACGTCGCCATCACCCCCGATCCCATTCCCACCGTGCGCGAATTGCGGTCCGGCTCGATGTTCTCGCCGGAATTCGGCGGCATGACCGCCAATATCGAGTTTGAGGCGCTGACCGGTTTTTCCAACGCCTTCCTGCCGGCGGGCAGCATTCCCTATCAGCAATATGTACGCGCGCCGATCCCCTCTGTGGCGACCTTCCTGAAAAGCGAAGGCTATGCCACCCGCGCCATCCACCCCGGCACGAGCTGGTTCTGGAATCGCACCCCGGTCTATGCCGATTTCGGCTTTGACGATTTCAAGTCCGAGGAAAACCTGCCGCCGCTGCAAAAGCGCGGACCGCTGGCTTCCGATGCCGCCATGACCGACGAGATCATCCGCGAAGCGGACGAAACCAGCGATCCCTTCTTTTTCTTTGCGGTAAGCCTGCAAAACCATGGCCCTTACGAGCCGCATCGCTATTCCGATCCGACCCATTCGGTGCAGGCGCAGACCAGCCAGTGGGCGAAGGATTCGCTGTTGAGCTATACGGAAGGGGCTGCCGACGCCGACCGTGGATTGCAGCGCCTGCTCGACTGGGCCAAGCAGCGCAAGAGGCCGACGGTGATTGCCTTCTTCGGCGATCACTTGCCGCCGCTCGGGCCGGTCTATGTCGAAACCGGCTTCCTGAAGGACAATGTCGCGCCACGCAAGGAAGCGCCGGAGCAGATGCTGGAGCACCACCAGACGCCACTGGTGGTCTGGTCGAACAAGACAGGCCCGGTCAAGGACATGGGCGCGGTCAGCCCGGCCTTTCTGCCCTATCACATCCTGACGACCGCCGGCATCACGCATCCCTATTACACCGGGTTCCTGGGCGAACTGAACCGGCGCTACCATGTCGTCGACCGCAACCTGCTCCTGTCGGCGCAGGGCGATGCGACGCCCGACTGGGCGCGCCAGAAGGAAATCGACCCGGCCATCCGCGATTTCCGTTTCCTGCAATATGACATGATGTTCGGCAAACGGCGGGCGGCGGCCGACTTCTTCCCCGAAACGGTCAACAAGCTCGTCGCCCATACGAGCTGACCGGCCTTGCGGGGATCGAACGCAAGTGTTTGGTCTTCGCCGGCTTCGCATTCCGCGCACGGACTTGACTTTCCGGGCATGTCCTTTATGTGTCGCGCCAAGTTTCCCGCGCCCGGATATTTCCCGTGCTCAAGCGGCGCGAACCTCACGACAACTGACGGACGAACATCATGGCCAAAGCCGCAAATATCAAGATCAAGCTTCTGTCGAGCGCCGACACCGGCTTCTTCTACGTGACCAGCAAGAACAGCCGCACCAAGACCGACAAGCTGTCGTTTCGCAAATACGATCCGATCGCCAAGAAGCATGTCGAATTCAAAGAGACCAAGATCAAGTAATCTGGTTTCTTCCTCCAGACAAAAAAAGCCGCCCATTGGGCGGCTTTTTTGTTTCGGCCTCTGCGCCAAGCCGTTGAAAGCCTTGCGAATTAGGGGCCGGCCGACGGTTGGCAGCGGTACGAGGAGGCCACTATGTGCCAGCGCCGGCCGGCCGACCCCACGGACCCAGGAGATGCGGCGGACCTGAGCATCATGGGGTATGCTTTAAACGGTCCCGGCAACTTCCATGCGCCGTACCCGTCTGGCAGGTACATTTGCGCAAGGGCTTATATAAATCAATAATTTCTTAACCACTGGCGCCGAATCATCGAAATTAAGGTAAACTCGTAACCCTGCTGTCTTGACAGGCAAAAACGCGGAATCGCGGATGCACAGGCCGCATTTCCGGACGCAAAACCGTTCACACTTTTGCTGGAATGCTCTAGGCGGCCTTGGCGACCACCCGGTTGCGCCCACCGCTTTTGGCTTCGTAGAGCGCAAGGTCGGCGCGCTTCATCAGGGCTTCGACAGTGTCCTGCCCTTTCAGCACCGAAGAAACGCCGACGCTGACCGTGACCTCGATCGTCTTGCCGTCGCGGCCGATGGCGAAGGGCTGCTGCGCGATCTCTGCACGAATGCGCTCGGCGACCTTTTCGGCGACGAAGCCGTCCGTGTCCGGCATCACCACGACGAATTCCTCGCCGCCGAACCGGCAGGCCAGGTCGATGCCACGCACATTCTTGCGCAAGCGCCGCGCGAATTCGCGCAATACCTCGTCGCCGCCATCATGACCGTAAGTGTCGTTGATCGACTTGAAGCGGTCCAGATCGGTAATCATCATCGACAATGGCCGCCGCCGCGTAACTGCCCGGTCGAACAGGGTCTGAAGGTGGCTGTCAAGATAGCGGCGGTTGTGCAGGCCGGTCAGCCCGTCCGTCACCGCCATCTCGATGGTCTGCGTGACGCTGGCGCGCAGTTGGTCGTTGTAGCGCTTGCGGCGGACCTGCGTGCGCAGGCGCGCCGTCAGTTCATGCGGATCGATCGGCCGCACGAGATAATCGTTCACGCCAAGTTCGAGCGCGCGAATGATGCGGTCATCCTCGCCCGCCTCGGCCAGAAGGATGATCGGCACGAACCGCGTGCGGTCGAGCGAGCGCAGTTGCGAGCACAGCCGCAAAGGATCGAAGTCGGAAAACGCCGTCGACACGATCACGCAATCATAAGGCGTTTCGGCCGCTTGGAAAAAACCAGCATGCGGATCGGTGGAGATATCGAGTTCCGCACTGTCGCGAAGCACTTTTTGGACACGCTCGAACGACGATTTCCGCTCGTCGACCAAAAGCACTTTCGGCTTCGTGTCGGCCGAATTGAACGTGCGGCTCAGCAATTCCTCGATCCCGATATTGCGGGTGGTCGAAGCGCGCAGGCGCAGTTCGTCGGTCAGCATCTTTAGCCGAACCAGGCTTTTCACGCGCGTCATCAACTGAAGATCGTTGACCGGCTTGGTCAGGAAGTCGTCGGCGCCGGCCTCAAGGCCCCGCACACGGTCCGAAACCTGATCCAGAGCGGTGATCATCACCACGGGAATGTGCGATGTCGCAGGATCCCGCTTCAGCCGCTTGCAGACTTCAAAGCCGTCCATGTCCGGCATCATCACGTCGAGCAGCACGACATCGACCTTGCCGTTCTCGCAGGTCTCGATGGCGTCCGGGCCATTGGTTGCGGTCAGCACCTCGAAATATTCGGCCAGAAGCCGCACTTCAAGCAGCTTCACGTTGGCCGGAACGTCATCGACGACAAGAATGCGGGCTGTCATTTCAAGAAGCTCCGGAGCGACGGCATTGGGCTGGCATCAGGCATCGCCCAGGTAGGATTTGATGGTTTCGATGAAACGCGGCACCGAGATCGGCTTCGAGATATAGGCCTCGCAGCCACCTTGCCGAATGCGCTCCTCATCGCCCTTCATGGCGAATGCGGTGACGGCAATGACCGGAATGACGTGCAGTTCGTCATCCTCTTTCAGCCATTTCGTCACCTCCAGCCCGGATACTTCGGGCAACTGGATGTCCATCAAAATGAGATCGGGCTTGTGCAGCCGCGCCAGGTCGAGCGCTTCCAGCCCGTTGCGGGTGCGCACGGTTTCATAGCCACTGGCCTCGATGAGGTCGCGAAAGAGCTTCATGTTCAGCTCATTATCTTCGACGATCATGACCTTCTTCGGCATTTTTTCCCGTCCCGGCTGCCATCCGCATGGACCGCCACCGCAATGCATTCGCCCAGGAACGCACCAAACCCGATTGTTACTCTACGCCAAGAACATTGACGAAACGCAAACCCGCGCCCCTAAAAGCCATCGACAATCTGCCGCTAACGTTCCCGTAGAGACAACGGCGCGAAAGCAGCGTCTTGCCGCTTGCCATACTTGGCTTTACTTGAAGCTGAATTCAACGGTTACGTATTGGGTCGATTCGATGGCGAGTGCTGCGTCAATGCAAGAAGAAGCCGAAGCCGTCGCCGTCAGCGCGCTTGGCTTTGTCGCCGCCGATCCGGAACTTCTGCCGCGCTTCCTCGCGATCACCGGCATCGAGGCCTCATCGATAAGGCAAGCGGCGCGCGAACCGGGCTTTCTGGCCGGCGTGCTGCAATTCATCCTGGCGCATGAACCGACATTGCTGCGCTTTGCCGAGGAAACCGGCATGCCGCCCGCGTCGATCGGCCGGGCATTGCGGGCCTTGCCGACAGGCGCGGACGATCAAGAGTATTTCGCATGAGCGACGATCCGGAGACGGCCCGCCAGATAGAGGAACTGGCGGCGGACGACCGCCCGCTGCTGGTACTCGATGTCGATGACGTGCTGCTGGAGTTCATCCGCCCCTTCCCGCGCTTTCTGGAAACGCGCGGCCTCGGCCTGACGCTCAACTCATTTCGCCTGACCGGCAACATCGCCGACAAAGCCAGCGGCAGGCTGGCCGAACAGACCGAGGTGACCGCCCTGCTCGATGAATTCTTCCAGGGCCAGGCCGATTGGCAAAGCATCACCGACGGCGCTACCGAAGCGCTTGCCACGCTTGGCAAACATGCCGAGATCGTGTTGCTGACGGCGATGTTCCACCGCCATCGCGCGGTGCGCCGCGCTCATCTCGATGCGCTCGGCCTGACCTATCCGCTGTTGACCACCGAAATGGCCAAGGGTCCGGCGGTGGCAAAGCTGCGCGGCGCAACGGCAAGGCCGGTGGCCTTTGTCGACGACCAGCCGCATAATCTGGTCTCGGTCCGCCAGGCCGTGGGCGACGCCCACCTGTTTCACCTGATGGCCGACAATTCGCTGCGGCAGTTTCTGCCGCCGGTCACCGACGATATCACCACCGTTCAGGACTGGCGCGAGGCGGCGCCGAAGATCGCAAAGGCGCTCGGCCTGGCGGCGGGCTGAAGCATTTCTCCCGACCACGGCATGGCCCACCGCCTTGCCGCGATCGCGGCGCTGGCGTACGATCCCACCTGTTTCCTCATGGCTGCGGCATGGCGATCCCTCTCAACAAGCCCGATCACGGTTTTTGTCGCGATTGCCTGACCCTTCAGCACGGTCCCGTTGGCCGTTGCGAACGGTGCGGCAGCCCTCGGCTTGCCCGTCATGGCGAACTATATGGCCTGCACATCGCCCATATCGACTGCGACGCCTTCTACGCGGCGGTGGAAAAACGCGACAATCCCGCGCTAAGGGACAGGCCCCTCATCATCGGCGGCGGTAAGCGCGGCGTGGTTTCAACCGCCTGTTACATTGCCCGCATCAACGGCGTGCGTTCGGCCATGCCGATGTTCAAGGCGCTTGAGGCCTGCCCGGAGGCGGTGGTCATCAAGCCCGACATGGAAAAATATGTCCGCGTCGGGCGCGAAATACGCGCCATGATGCAGGCGCTGACGCCGCTGGTCGAGCCGATTTCCATCGACGAGGCATTCCTCGACCTGGGCGGGACCGAGAAATTGCATGGGCTGCCGCCTGCTCTCGTATTGGCGCGTTTCGTGCAGGCCGTGGAAAAGGAAATCGGCATCACCGTCTCGGCCGGCCTCTCCTATTGCAAATTCCTGGCCAAGATCGCGTCGGATTTCCGCAAGCCGCGCGGCTTCTCGGTGATCGGCCAGGCTGAGGCGGTCGGTTTTCTCGCCGACAAGCCGGTCACCATGATCTGGGGCGTCGGCAAGGCATTCGCCGCCACCCTCGAACAAGACGGCGTCCGCACCATCGGCCAGTTGCAACGCATGGAACGCGGCGATCTGCTGCGCCGCTACGGCACGATGGGCGACCGGCTCTACCGGCTGTCACGCGGCGAAGACGAGCGCCGGGTGGTTTCAGACCGCGATTCCAAAAGCGTGTCGGCCGAGACCACTTTCGATACCGATCTGGCGAGCGCCGACGATCTCGTGCCGGTTTTGCGGGCCTTGTCCGAAAAAGTATCCGCCCGCCTGAAAAAGGCCGGCCTGTCCGGGCGCACCGTGGTCTTGAAGCTGAAGACGCAGGATTTCAAGACCAGGACCCGCAATCGCCAGCTCGAAGATCCGACACGCCTTGCCGACCGCATCTTCCAAACTGGCCTTCACCTGATCGGCAAGGAACTCGACGGAACCAGATATCGGCTGCTCGGCATCGGCGTCAGCGACCTTGCCGATTCGCAGAAAGCCGATCCGCCCGATCTGGTCGACGTGCAGGCCCGCAAACGCGCCATGGCCGAAGGCGCCATCGATGCGCTGCGCGACAAATTCGGCGGCAAGGCGGTTGAAACGGGCTATACATTCGGCAAAGGCCATCGCGGCCGCCCCGCCCGCCCGGATGAGGATGAAGGCCCCGAGGTCCAGCACCCCTGGGAGCGCATCTAGAGTATTTCCAGCAAAAGTGTGAAACGGTTTTGCGTCCGGAAATGCGTCCAAAACAAAGAGATAGAGCGGTTTTGTCGATTCAGCAAAAACTGGAACCGCTCCAGGCGCAGGGCGCTGGCCGCCCTGGTCCAGTCGTTTAACCCTTCTAGCAATTGCAGATCGCCGCGCCGCTTGCGAGACAGCAGGCATGACACCTGCACCCTCGCTCATCAAGGCCGCGCTCTGGATGGCGCTATCCATCGCCTCGTTTCTGGGCATGACCGTCGCCAGCCGCGAAACGACGCGGGTGTTGAACGTGTTCGAAGTCCTGGAATTGCGCTCGGTGATCGGCCTGCTCTTCCTGATGCCACTGGTAGTCAGGAGCGGTGGCTTTGCCGCCATGCGAACCCAGCGCCCGTGGATGCATATAGGGCGCAATTGCGCGCATTATGCAGGCCAGGGGGCATGGCTCTATGCGCTGACGCTCATCCCGCTGGCGGTTCTGGTTTCCATCGAATTCACCACGCCGATATGGACTGCGGTGCTGGCGGTCAGCTTTCTGGGCGAAAAGCTGAGCAAGGCGCGCGTGGCATCGATCGTTTTGGGGCTGATCGGCGTTACCATCATCGTCAGGCCCGGTGTCGGCGCGGTAAGCCTGGGCGAACTGGTGGTGCTGGCCGCCGCCGTCAGCTTCGGCGTTTCAATGGTGATGGTCAAATCGATGACGCGAACGGAAAGCGTTGTGCGCATCATCTTCTGGATGCTGGTCATCCAATCGGCGCTGGGTTTTATCCCGGCCTTGGTCCATTGGCAAAATCCGCCACTAGAGCTATGGCCCTGGGTGCTGCTCATCGGCTTTACCGGCATGTCGTCGCATTTTTTCCTGGCGCGCGCGCTGACCTATGCGGATGCAACGCTGATCTCCCCGATGGATTTCCTTCGCGTGCCTGGAACAGCACTGGTCGGCTGGGCGCTCTACGGCGAACAGATCGACGTCTACACCGCCACCGGCGCCACGCTGATCCTGATGGGAAACCTGCTCAATCTTCAAAAGCGCAGGCGCGCGCCCATCGGGGCCGCGCAAACCTAATCATTATTGTCGGGAATGTTCAGCAGATGGCCGCAGGCCTTGCAGTGAACCGCATCCGGCTCGTGCCGCTGCAATCCGCATTGCGGGCATGGAAAGAAGACTTTGCTTGGCCGGAACACCGATTGCGCCAGCCGCACAAACAGCGAGATGCCGATGATCATGGTGACGATGGCTGTCAGCTTGCCGGCCATGCCGGGCAAGACGATGTCGCCGAAGCCGGTCGTCGTTACCGTTGCGACGGTAAAATAAAGCGCATCGACATAACCGGCCAGGCCGGAGCCGTCGCGAAAGAAAAACGTGTAGACGAAACCGGTAACTACCAGCAGGAACGTCAAAAGATTCAGAACCGCGTGGCTTGCCTCGCGCCAGTCCCTCAGGCGGCGCATTTCCAGATGCCGCCAGAGCACCCCGCTGCGCGACAGCGACCATAGCCGCAAAATGCGCAGGAAGCCGAAATTGGCCAGCGCCGTCGGAAACAGCAGCGTCAGCAGAATGAAGAAGTCGACCAGCCATGTCGGCTGCCTCATCAGCCGAAGCATGTCGGTCGAGGCAAGAAGCCGGGCCAGCATGTCCGCCGCCACGATTGCCGCCACCAGATAATCGACCCAGAGGAACGACCGCGTTTCCTGAAGC
>DASYCS010000121.1:0-5673 GCA_036500025.1 Mesorhizobium sp.
CCGACAGTCGACCTTGGTAGTCGGCTAATGAAGCCGTCCACTGGCATGAGCAAGCATGGTGTAGACCTTGCCCGTATCGGACGTGAGATAGGTCTGCGTAATCATGTTGTCGCGGTCGTTGCGCGAAACGTCCTTCAGCAGCTTTTCAAAGTCGTCGCAATAACGGTCGACGGCAGCGCGGAACTCGGCTTCCGTCTGGTACTTGCGGCGAATTTCATCGAAGGTCTGCTGGCCTTTCAGTGTGTAGAGACGGCGCGTGAACACGTCGCGCTCGCCGCGCCGGTAGCGGTTCCACAGCTCGATCGACGCATCGTGATCGATGGCGCGGGCGATATCGACCGACAGCGAATTCAACGATTCCACAACATGAAGTGGTGAGCGCTGGGCAGGCGATGCCGCAACCGGGGCAGGCTGGGCGGCTTCGTCCCGCGATGCGCCGGCCAGCAAACCCTGGACCCAGCCGCCCTGAGGCGTGGCACGCGTATTCGGCTCGCGTTGACGCGCGGGCGCCTCCGCCGTCGGGCTGGCTTCCAGCGAGCCACGCAGCGGGCTGCCCCCAACCGGCGCCTGCGGAGCACGGCGCTCCGGTTGTGCGGGAGCCGGAGCGCGCCGCGGCGGTTCCGGTGCGCGAGTGACGGGCGGCTGCTGAGCCGGCTTCAAGGAACGCGGCTCGGCAACGTCGACGCCACGGCCAGATTTTGCAACGATATCAGATAGTTCCTTCAAGGCGTTGATCTGCTCCGAGACGGCGCGGCGGATTGCCGTGGTCGACTCTTTTGCTTCCTGTGGCATCTCCACCACGCCCTTTTTCAGTTCGGCGCGGGTGAGGTCGAGTTCGCTCTTGATGGAGCCGGCCGTGCGGCGCATTTCCTCGGTCGCGTCGGCAAAGCGCTTGGTGGCGGACTCGACCACCTCGCTGATGGCGGCGCGAATCTTGTCGGCCGATTGCAGCGTCTTGCCTTCCGCATTCTCCAGGGTCTGGCCAACGAGGTTCTCGAACGAACGCATCACCCGCTCAAGGTCTTCCGACTTCTTGACGAGGCCGACGGCGAGATCCTCGATCGAGGACTGACGTTCCAGCGTATGTTCGAGGTTGCTCTGCGCGGAACCCAGCAGGCTGGATGCCGAAGAAAGGAGGCGGCTGTGCTCGTCGAACTTGGTTGCGATGGATGCCACTTCGCGCAGCGTGGTGGACGAAAGCTCGCTCAGCCGTGTCGCGTTGGAATCGACCAGGCGCGCCGAGCTGGCGAAAGTCTGCGCCGCCTTGTCGGTCGTCGCAGCGAAGCTTTGCGTGCTTTGCGACAGACGGCCATCCACTTGATCGAGATTGGCCGCTGCATGTTCGATCAACTCGTTGAGCTGCGAACTGGAAGCGGTCATCCGGCCGATCAAATTATGAACGCTGTCGGCCAGCGTTTCGCGCGCACCTTCTACCGCCGACAAGGTTTCGGCGGTGCGGTTGGCGAGCGCATCGACCAGAGCCGAATTTTCTTCGCGCAGCTTGGCGGTGGCGCGCTGGGTCACCTCTTCCATGCTGCGCTGCAACTCGGCGCCACCTTCGGCGAAGCGGTCGACCAGCGGTCGCGCCGTCTCATCGAGGATCTTGGTGATTTCGGCCGAACGGGCCGCGAGCATGGAGTTCAGCTCACGCGTGTTCTGCCCGATGGTCTTGGCGGCCTCGTTGGTGCTTTGGCCGATATGCTGGCCCACCGCCGTAAACGTTTCGGCGATGACGTTGGCGCGCGAGACCAGCTGGTTTTCAGCTTGCGAGATTTGTTCGCTGAGCTTCTGGCCCATTGTGTCGGCGGTTTGCGAAAGCCTGCTCTCGACGCCGGCAACGTGCTCTTCGACGCGCGCTGACGTCAAAGCCGCGCTGTTGGCGAGGCGCTCGTCCGCTCCGGCCAGCGCCTGCTCGATTTCGCGGGCATGGGCTGCAAGCCCCTGTCCGGTCTGCTGGACACGCTCCGCGACCCGCCGTTCCGTATCGGAAAAGGCACCGACGATATGATCGGCATGTTCGCCGATCGAGGAGGATGTCGAGGCGATGCGCGAAATCATGCGGTCGTCGGCTTCATCGAATACGCGCCCGATTTCGCTCACCCTGGCGGAAAGCGCTTCCGAGCCTTCGGTGATGCGCGCGGTCAGTTTCTCGTCGGCGCCGTCGAAGATGCGGCCGAGATCCGAAGCGCGCATGGCCAGCGCTTCGGCGGATTGCCCGATGCGCGCGCCAAGCCTTTGATCGGCGTCCTCGAAATTGCGCAGGATGTCGCCTGCGCGGGCGGCCAGCGATTGCGCCGTTTCAACGGCCCGAGCTACCAGCTTCTGGTCGGCCATGTCGAACGTATCGGCGATTGCGTTGGCGCGCGCCGTCAGTTCGTCGGCGGTTTCTCCGGCGCGCGAAAGCAGGGCGTTGGAACTGTCCTGTGCGCGTGTCGAAATCCGCTGGTCCGCTTCCTCGAAGGTGCGGGCGATGTCCTCGGCCCGCAGCAGAAGGGCGGCGGCCGTCTTTTCGGCGCGCTCGGCAATCCTGCGGTCGGCGTCGCTGAAGGCTTCGCCTGCCTGCTCGTGCAATGCCGCGGTGACTTCCATCACCTTTTCGCGCAACTGGCCGGCCACGAATACGGCGCTCTTTTCGAGCACGCCACGAATGTTGTCGACACCGGAAGACAGTGCGCGCTCCATGGTGCCGGCGCGTTCCTCGATGATGCCGGTCTGGCGATCGAACACAGCCTCGATCTTTTGCACGTCTGCGGCGATAAAGTCGGAAATCCCCGTGCTTTTGGCGGCGATCTGCTCGATATGGCCGGATACGGCAAGATCGATGCCCCGGCGCGTTTCCGCGAGCTTTGCAAGGTCGTCTTCCAGCGCGCGCTTGAGGATATCGCGGCCTTCGGCAAGCTTTTCCACCTGTCCGGCGACCAGCCCGTCAATGCCGGCGCGGCTGTCGGCCAGCCGCGTGAGATCGTCTTCCAGGGCGCCGGTGAGGGTGTTGCGGTCGTCCGCCAGCCGTTGCATCTGGGCATGGACGAGGTCGTTGACGCTTTGAAGATTGGCTTCCAGTGAACGAGAAAACAGCGAATGGCCTTCCATCAGCTTTTCGGACTGGTCGGCAACGACGCCCTTGATGGCGTCGAGATCGGATTGCAACGCCCGCTTGAGGATATCGCGGCCTTCGGCCAACTTTTCCACCTGTCCGGCAACCAGTCCGTCGATGCTGGAGCGGCTGTCGGCCAGCTTGGCCAGGTCGTCTTCGAGCGCATGGCCAAGCGTCGCCCGATCCTGGGCGAGCCTTTGCATATGTTCCTGCACGAGGCCGTTGACGCTTTGAAGGTCGGCGTCCAGCGCCCGCGAAAATTCCGTCCGCTCTTCCACCAGCTTTCGCGATTGATCGGCGACCACGTCCTGGATGGTGTCCAGGTCCGCCTCCAAAGCGCGCTTGAGGATATCGCGGCCTTCGGCCAGCTTTTCCACCTGTCCGGCCACCAGCCCGTCGATGCTGGAACGGCTTTCGGCGAGCTTGGTCAGGTCGTCGTCCAGCGCCCGCGAAAGGGCTGCGCGATCGTCGACCAGCCTGTTCATATGATCGGAGACCGTGCCGCGAACGCGTTCGAGATCGCCTTCCAGCGCCTGCGAGAAGCCGGAACGGTCCTGCATCAGCTTTTCGGATTGCCCGGCAATGACGTCCTGGATGGTGTTCAGGTCGGCTTCCAAAGCGCGTTTCAGTATATCGCGGCCTTCGGCCAACTTCTCGACCTGTCCGGCGACCAGCCCGTCGATGCTGGAGCGGCTTTCGGCCAGCTTGGTCAGGTCGTCGTCCAGCGCCCGCGAAAGGGCGGCGCGGTCGTCGGCCAGCCTGCTCATATGATTGGAGACCGTGCCGCGAACATGCTCAAGGTCGCCTTCCAGCGCCTGCGAGAAACCGGAACGGTCTTGCATGAGCTTTTCGGACTGGCCGGCAATGACGCCCTGGATGGTGTTCAGGTCGGCTTCCAGCGCGCGCCGGAGAATGTCGCGGCCTTCGGCCAGCTTCTCGACCTGTCCGGCGACCAGACCGTCAATGCTGGAGCGGCTTTCGGCCAGCTTGGCGATGTCTTCCTGCAACGTTTGCGAGAGCAGGCTGCGATCTTCGGCGAGCTTGAGAGAATGGTTGTCCATGAGCGAGCGAATGCCGCCGATGTCGCTCTCCAGCGCCTTGGCCAGCGTAGCGCGGCCTTCGGCGATCTTTTCGACCTGGCTGGCCACCAGCCCATCAATGCTGGCCTTGCTTTGCTCCAATTTGTCGAGGTCGGCATCGAGCGCGCGGGTCAGGATGCTACGCCCCTCGACCAGTTTCCCGACATGACCGGCGACCATTTCATCAATGATCGTACGGGCTTGCACCAGATTGTCGGTATCTTCATTCAAGGCCTGCGACAGCCGGTTGCGACCCTCGTCCAGGCGCGTGAGATGGCTTTCCAGTGAGACGTCGATGGCTGCGCGCGATTCGTTGACCTTGCGCAAATCTTCTTCTAGGGCACGCGAGATGAGGTCGCGGCCCTCGGCCAGCTTCTGCACCTGGCCAGTCACCACGGCGTCGATGTCGGCGCGGCCTTCCGCAAACTTGGCCAGATCGGCCTGCATCGCAGCGGCCATGCGCTCGCCGCTCTCAGCCAGCTTGCGGCTGTGTTCCTCGACGGCTTCATCGATACCGGTGCGAGCATCGCCCAGGCGCTGGATATCGGCGTCGAACGAGCGCGACACGACATGACGCGCCGCTTCCATCCGTCCGGCAAAGTCGCCGGCGCGCTCTTCGAGCATGGCCGATGTCGACATGACGATTTCCGCCATGTTGGCATGGATCTGGCTTTTGCCTTCATCGATGGCGGCGGACAGCGTGTCCTTGCCCTGCGTAAAGGTGTTGGAGATTTCACGGGCGCGCTCGACCAGCGTTTCGTTGATCTGGCGGGCACGCGCTTCCAGCGCGGCATTCAGCTTCTGCGTACCGGTATCGAGCGCTTCGGCGCGGGTCTGGAATTCGCTGATGAGCGCCTGGCCGCGCTCGGCCAGCGTCCGCTCGATGCCGTTCAGGCTTGCTTCAAATTCGGTGTTCAGGCTGCGCGCCGCACCCCCCAGAAGCGACACCATGCCGGCTGTGCGGTCGTCCAGAAGGTCGGTCAGCGAGCGGGTAAGTCCGTCGGCGCTGTCGGTCAGCTTGGCGATGCGGGTATCCAGCAGGCTGGCGAACGCCTCGCCGGAAGTCGAAAGCCGGTCGGTGATGGAATCGAGGCGGCCTTCCACGGAATCGAAGATCGACATCGAACTTTCATTGATGCGGTCGATCAGCGTATCGCCGGAATTGGTGATCGTCATCGACAGCTTCGTCGATGCATTCAAAATGCTGTCGCGAATGGAATCGCCGGCGGAATCGATCTCGTCCTTCAGCGTCTCGTGTGCACCCATGATTGAGGCGCGCACACGCTCCGCATGGCCGACGACCGCTTCGCGCTCGCTGCCAAGACCATCCACCAGCGTGCGGATGCGGGCCTCGTTCTCCGTATAGGAGCGCTCGATCTGGTTGACTTCGCTATGTACCAGCGTTTCAAGCTCGACGGCGCGCGCCAGCGTGCGCTCGATGCCTTCGCCCATCGCCGCCACTTCGCGGCGAACGGCCTGGCCAATCATCATCACCCGATC
>DASYCS010000122.1:0-2292 GCA_036500025.1 Mesorhizobium sp.
GTGGCAGATCTCGCGCTCGGGCAGCCCGCTCGGCTTTGCCGCCGGCCTTGTGGTGGAAAGACTGCCGGCAGCGAAGAAGCTGGCGCGCCGGATGTTTCACGGCGCAAAAGACGCACAGCCCGCTGCCCGCGCCGCGCCGGCGGCCGCCATCGCCGAAGAAGCAACCGTTTCCTAGAACGGCTCTGGTTTTAACCGAGCCGGTAAAACCACTCTATCTCTTTGTTTTGGCCGCATTTCCGAACGGAAAGCCGTTTCACGCTTTCGCTGGAAATGCTCCAGATTACAGTCTGCCGCGCCTCAGGCGTGGCGGGCGCGCAGCATGCGCAGCCGTGTCGCGACCGAGGGCGTATAGCGCTCGATGCCCGACATCAGCCGGCGGCGCGACAGTTGCAGCATGCGATGGGCGCGCCAGCGCAGATCGGTTTCAACCGTCAGGCTGCGGCGATAACGCGCCATCTGAAGCGCGCGCGCGTCGGCTGCCTGCTTGTGAGGGTCGGCATAGAACTCGCCGATCTTGTCCGCCGACATTCCAGGGCTCGCCTGCCAGTTCGGGATGTGGACCATGCACAGCCGCTCGACATCGCTGAGCAGACGGGCAACGCCGGTGCCCGCCGCCGGGCAGGAAGTCTGATAGGCATCGCCGATGAGCACAACGCCGGCCTGCCGGTAATCTTGCGCGACCGCGATATCCATCAGCCAGTTCTGCACCGGGCTGACGATTTCGAAATCGCCGAGAACGCGCGCCAGGCCGGGCAGCGTCGCGGCCAGCGTTTCCTTCGGATTCTGGCGAAACGCCTTGACCCATGGATCGCCGATGTCGCGGAAGGTGAACAGGTTCGCCCGCGTCGCGCCATCCACCGGGAAAATGCTGAGATAGTCGATGCCGTCCGAAAGACGCTCGCCATAATAGGTCAGCGCGGGGTTTTCAAAGGAAGCGCCCGGCGCCGGGGCAATATCAAAGCCGAAGGTAAGCGACTGGCGCTGATGGATGACTTCGCGCCCGATGCCCAGCGTGCGCCGCAGCAGGTCGCCCATGCCCGTCGCCAGCACGACGAGACGCGCGTTGACCGTGCCCTGCCCGGCGATGGTGACCGCCTGGCGGTCCGCGCCTGTGGTCACGGCATCGACGCGCCCGACGACAAAGCGGACGCTTTGCGGCAATTGCCGGCGCATGGCGGAGACGATATCGGCATAGCGGAAGCCGAAATGCACTGACCGGGTCCTGTCCAGAATACGGCCCTTGCGGGCGTTGACGATTTCATCGAAGCGGGTGGCGTGCGCCGACAGCGCGTCGAGCAGGCCCAGACGCTGCATCGCCGCAATTTGCTCGCCGCCGATTTTCTCGACCCGGAATTCCGGCGGACAAACCGCGTTGCGGTCGATCAGCGCGACACGGTGACCGGCGCGGCCGAGCACGATGGCGGCAAGCGTGCCGGCGAGGCCCGCGCCGATGACCGCGATATCGGCATCGATATCGAGCGCCTGCGTCGTGCCGAAGGGAGCCGGGCCGGCCGTCATTTGGAATACCTCAATATGGCATAGATGGCGCGCGGATTGGTGGTCAGATAACGCCAGACGAGGCGGCGTGGCTCGATCAGGGAGCGCCACAGCCACTCGAAGCCGGCCTTCTGCATCCAGCCGGGCGCCCTGGGGTTCTTGCCGGAGAGATGGTTGAACAGGCCGCCCGCCGTCTTGATGATGCCGACGTTCGGCAGGCTGGTCGAGAAATCGCGCACGAAGACCTGCTCAAGCGGTACGCCGAGACCAAGCCATAGAATGTCGGGGGCAAGCGCGTCGATCTCGTCGAGCTTGGCGGCAAGTGCCTTACCGGTGAGATAGCCGTGGGAATGACCGACGATTTTCAATGCCGGATATGCCGCCTCGATGACGGCGACCGCCCGGATGTTTTCCGGTTCCGTCGCGCCAAGCAGATAGAAGGTCGAGCCGTTTTCCTGCGCGAGCTTGGCCACGTCGTGGAACAGGTCGGTGGTCGCCACCCGCTCGGGAAGCCGGTGACGGCACAGCCAGCGCGATGCAAGCACGAGCGGCTGGCCATCGGCGGCGATATGGTCGGCATTGCGAAACAGCGCCGAAATGGCCTTGTCGGCGTTGGCGCGGGCGATGGTTTCGCCGTTCACCGAAGTGAAATACAGCGGCCTGCCGCCGCGGCTGCGTTCCTTGCCGGCGCGGATCATCAACGCCGCTGTTGTCTGCCGGTCGGCGATACTGACCGGCATACCGCCGACCACCACCGTTGGAACTTCGGCCAGGACTTCTTCAAACGACTGCAAC
>DASYCS010000123.1:0-2809 GCA_036500025.1 Mesorhizobium sp.
CGGCATGACGGCCTGGCTGCCGTCCGCCGACCTCAAGGACAGGTGGTTCGGCAATGCCGCCGCCTTCGCCAAGGACTACAAGGCGAAGTTCGGCTACGATCCCGATTACCATGCCGCCTCCGGCGCGGCGGACGTCGAAGCCCTGGCCAAGGCCATCGAGGATGCCGGCGGCACCGATCCGGCGAAAGTGCGCGATGCGCTGGCGGCGCTCAAGCTCGACAGCCTCTACGGCAAGATCGCCTTCGCCGGCAACGGCCAGATCGACTTGCCGCAGACCGTCATTCAGGTCCAGGGCGGCGAAGTTGCGGCAATCTACGACGCCAACGGCTTCATCGAGAAGCCGAAATACCCGATGCCGGCTTGGAACGCCCGCTGAACAGGCCGGCTGACCCGGTTTCGGGCAAATAAAGGGAGGACGGGGTGGATCTGCTCGCGCAAATCCTGATCAACGGCGTTCTCCTCGGAGGGCTGTACGCCATCATGGCGCTGGGGATCGCCCTTGTCTGGGGCGTGCTTAACATCGTCAATCTGGCGCACGGCGCCTTCATCATGCTTGGCGCCTACCTGTCATGGCATCTTTATACCTATCTCGGCATCGACCCGTTCCTCGGGCTGCCGATCACCGCGATCATCATGTTCCTGTTCGGCTATGGCGTGCAGCGCGGGCTGCTCAACCTTGTCGTTCGCGGACCGATGTTCAACACGCTGTTGATCACCTTCGGCCTTGAAGTCGTGTTCACCTATCTGGCGCAGCTGGCCTTTTCGGCCGACTTCCGCACCATCAATCCGGCCTATGCCGGCAATAGCATCGCGTTCGGCCCTGTGGTGCTGCCGCTGGCGCGGTTGATGGCCTTCGGTGTCGCCATCGTGCTGACGGTCGGCATGTGGCTGTTCCTGCTGCACAGCCGGCTTGGCCGCGCCATCCGCGCGACGGCGCAAAACCTGGTGGCCGCGCGGCTTTACGGCGTCGAGCCGCGCCACCTCTACGCCATGACTTTCGGCATCGGCATCGGGCTGGCCGGGGCTGCCGGCGGGCTTTACGGCACGGTCTCGCAAATCAACCCCTATATCGGCGCGACGCTTACCGCCAAGTGCTTTGCCATCGCCATCATCGGCGGCCTCGACAATCCGCTTGGCGTCATCGTCGGCGGTCTTGTCCTCGGCATCATCGAATCGCTGGCCGTGCTCTATATCGGCGCGACATTCGCCGACGTGGCGAGCTTCGGTGTGCTGGTGCTGGTGCTGATCGTACGGCCAAGCGGCCTGTTGGGGAAAACCGCATGACCGCCGCGCGGATTGCCTTCATCGTTCTCGCCATCGTCGTGCTTGCGGCGGTGCCGTGGTTCGGCTCGGACGTGCTGGTGCAGTTCGGCATCAATGCGCTTTTGCTGGCCGTCCTGGCGCAGGGCTGGAACATCATCGGCGGCTATGCGGGCTATGCCTCCTTCGGCAATTCGGTCTTTTACGGGCTGGGCAGCTACGGCGTGGCGATCGCCATGGTGCAATGGGAACTGCCCTTCGCCTTCGGCCTTGCCTTCGGCGTGGTAATGGCGGTGGTCTTCGCTTTCCTGCTCGGCCTGCCCGTGCTGCGGCTCAAAGGCCATTACTTTGCCATCGCAACGCTTGCCCTGGCGCAGGTGATGATCGCCATCGTCTCCAATGTCGGCCTGGCCGGCCAGAACATCGGCCTGGTGCTGCCGCCGCTCAACAACGATCCGCTGTTCTACGAATTGTCGCTCGGCCTTCTGGTGGTGACGACGCTGACCATCTTCTGGCTGACGCGCAGCCGGTTCGGCTTCGGGCTGATCGCCATCCGCGAAAACGAAGAGGGTGCAGCGGTGATGGGCGTCAACACCACGCTTTACAAGGTTCTCGCCTTTGCGCTGTCGGGCGTGTTCAGCGCGCTTGCCGGCGGCATCCACGCCTATTGGATCACCTTCCTCGATCCCGAAAGCGCCTTCGACATCAGCCTCAACGTCAAGATGATCATCATGGCCGTGTTCGGCGGGCCGGGAACGGTGCTGGGACCGGTCGTCGGCGCGCTGACGCTCACCACCGTTTCGGAATTCCTGTCGAGCGAGGTAACCAGCGTCGCGGGCCTGTTCTTCGGCATCGTGGTCGTCGCTGCCGTCGTGCTGATGCCGAGGGGATTGGCCGATGTGGTGCGCCGCTTCCGCAAGTCGGGGTGGCGCTACTTCGCCGAAAACATCAAGGCCCACCGGATATGAGCGCGATCCTGGAGGTAAACCACGTAACGCGGCGCTTTGCCGGGCTGATCGCGGTCAACGACGTTTCGTTCACGCTTGGCCAGGGCGAGATACTCGGCGTCATCGGTCCCAACGGCGCCGGCAAGACGACGCTGGTGAGCCTGATCAGCGGAACGCTGGCGCCGAGTTCCGGCGACATCGCCTTCGAAGGCAAGGCCATTGCCACCCTTCCCGCATTCCGGCGGGCGCGACTGGGCATCGGCCGCACCTTTCAGATCATGCGGCCCTTCCCCGGTCTTTCGGTGCTCGACAACGTCGCCGTAGGCGCGCTGTTCGGGCGCGGCGAAGGCGCTGCCGGACTGCCCGAGGCGCGCGAAAAAGCACGCGCCCATCTCGATTTCGTCGGGCTGGGCAAGGCCGTCGACCAGCGCGCCGACGAACTTGGCGGGCCGGGCCGCAAGCGCCTCGAACTGGCCAAGGCGCTCGCCATGCAGCCGAAGCTTCTGCTGTGCGACGAGGTGATGGCCGGCTTGAACCATGTCGAGATAGACGAGGTCATCGAGGTCATCCGCAAGGTGCGCGGCGAAGGCATTTCGGTGCTG
>DASYCS010000124.1:0-5690 GCA_036500025.1 Mesorhizobium sp.
TCGCGCGCGACGGTATCGACATCGGAGCGCATCATCTCGCGCACCATCGCCTCGAAGGTAACCGTGGCCGACCAGCCGAGGACGCGTTTTGCCTTGCGCGGGTCGCCCAGAAGCAGGTCGACTTCGGTTGGCCTGAAATAGCGTGGATCGATGGCCACGATCTTCTTGCCGGTTTTTGCATCCCGACCGACTTCCTCGACGCCCCGGCCTGTCCATTCGATGGCGACATCGATCTCGGAGAACGCGGTTTCGACGAAGGCGCGAACCGAATGTTTCTTGCCGGTGGCCAGCACATAATCGTCCGGCTTTTCCTGCTGGAGCATGCGCCACATGCCCTCGACGTAATCGCGCGCATGGCCCCAGTCGCGCTCGGCATCGAGATTGCCGAGATAGAGGCAATCCTGCAAGCCGAGCGAAATCGCGGCCGCGGCCCGCGTGATCTTGCGGGTGACGAAGGTTTCGCCGCGAACTGGGCTTTCATGGTTGAACAGAATGCCGTTGGAGGCGTGCAGGCCGTGCGCCTCGCGGTAATTGACCACCATCCAATAGGCGTAAAGCTTGGCCGCCGCATAGGGCGAGCGCGGATAGAACGGCGTGGTTTCGGATTGCGGGACCGCCTGCACCTTGCCGTAAAGCTCCGACGTCGACGCCTGGTAGAAGCGGGTCTTGTCGCGCAATTTCAGCAGGCGGACAGCCTCCAGCAGGCGCAGCGTACCCAGCGCATCGGCGTTTGCCGTATATTCAGCCGTGTCGAAGCTGACCTGGACATGGCTTTGCGCGGCGAGATTGTAAATCTCGTCAGGCTGAACCTCCTGCACGACGCGGATCAGGTTGGTCGCGTCAGTGAGGTCGCCGTAATGCAGCGTCAGGCGCACGTCGCGTTCATGCGGGTCCTGGTAGAGATGGTCGATACGGCCGGTATTGAAGGACGAGGATCGCCGCTTGATGCCGTGAACCTCATAGCCCTTGGCCAGCAGAAGTTCGGAAAGATAGGCGCCATCCTGGCCGGTGATGCCGGTAATCAGGGCTACGGGTCTCTTCATGTGACGCCTCCCAGCGTGAACGGTATTCGGTAATTTTCCATGCATGGCTGTCGGCTTCCGGCAAAATCATGCCGAGATGGCGTAGAAGCGCTTCGTCGTGTCCATGAACATCTCGGAGTCCTTGAACCCGTACAAAGCGTGCCTGCGTATGTTGATGTTGTTGATGGCGATCAGTATCTCCGAGCGCCTTATGTTGCGCAGGCGCTGGGCCGCCGCCTCGACGGCGCGGTGCGTTGTCTGCGCCCATTGCACGACAAGGATGGACCGTTCGGCGAGGCTTGCCAGATAGACGGTATCGGTCGAGGACAGCAGCGAAGCGCTGTCGAGAACAAGGATCTGCCCGTTTTCCTTCGCCAGCTTGACGATTTCCTGCATATCCGGGAGATGCGGGCGACGGTTCAGGCTCGGATTGCCGCGCGGAATGAAGTCGATACCACTCTTGGCATGGTGGTAGACAATGTCGCCCAATCCGGCCTGGCCGGTCAGGAATTCGTTCAGCCCCACTTTCACGCCCGACTTGAAGAGCGTGCCGAGGTCGCCGCCGCGCAGGTCGCCATCCACCAGCAGCACCTTGTGGCCGGAGGCAACGAGCTCGATGGCCAGCGAGCGCGCAATCAACGTCTTGCCCTCGCCGCCATGGGCTGAGGTGACCATAATACTCTGCGGCAGCTTTCCGCCATGGACCTGCTTCAAGGCCATGATCATCGAGCGGACCGCCTCGGCGAACACGCCGCCTTCACTATCGCCGAACACCATCGGCATGGTTTTCCCGGCGCGTTCGCTCAAGGCCGGCACCTGGCCGACGGGTACGATGTCGGCAATCGCCTGCAACTGCTCGTGGCTGCGAACGGACTTGTCCATCATCTCGCGCAGGATGGCCACGGTCGTCGCAATCGAGATCGCCGCCAGCATCGCGCCGATCAGGTAGAACAGCCGCCCGCGCCCCTGCGGTTGCAGCGGGACGGTGGCGGGAGAAAGCATTTCGACCTCGACGGCCGGCAGCGCCGCCTGGGCGACCAAGGCGCGGTTTTGATCCTCAAGCTTGTCGAAGGCCGCCTGCTCCATGTCCGCGACGCGCACGAGGTGCGTCAGCTCGGTCTGCGCCGTGGTGGAACGGGAAAGCTGTTCGCGCGCGACGACCAGGGCGCTCTTCACCGAACGCTCCTGCTGGCTGAAGCCGGCCAGCTTGGCTCGCTGCGCCTGAAGATAGCGCCCGATCTCGAAATTCAGATCGGTCTTCGCCTTTGATATCTTGGCGCGCTGGTCGATTACTTCCTCGGCATTGTTGCCGTAGGTCAAAAGAAGCTGGTCAAGTTCCTCGTCGAGCGCGCGAAGGTCGCGTTGCAGCGAGCCTATGCCCTCGGGAACCGCGATCTTGCCGATGTCGCCGTCGCTGCCGGCCGCTTCCAGCGCCGAAATGGTCGCCGCCAGTTCCGCCTTGCCCTGCACGATCTTGGCGGAGCGGCCATTCAAATCCGCAACGGCCCTGATCTGCTCGGCCTGGGCGTCGTTGGATACCGCGCCGACCGCCTTGCCGTAGCGCGCGGCCGCTTCCCTTGCTGCATTGACGCGGGCTTTTTGGTCGGCGAGGCGCTGGCGGATCCATTCCTCGGCGGAAGAGAACCGCCCCTTCGTGCCGGCCTCGCGCTCATCGAGATAGACGCCGAGTATCTTGTTTGGAACCGCTGCCGCAAGTTTCGGATCGCGCGAATTGAACCCGATCTGGATGACATCGGAAACGCCGTCGCGCCGGATGTTCAAAGCCTGGTAATATTCGGGAATGATCCGCTCGATGCCATCGGAATCGCCGGCCGCCGCTGCTCCGCCATCGACGAGGCCGCGCATCGCATTGCGCAGCTTGCCGAGAATCGACGCCTCCCGCAGCGCCGGGTTGAACTCTTCCAGGTCGGCGAGGCCAAGGTCGGCAATGACCCGTTGCGCAATAGGCCTGGAGTAAAGCCGCTCCGTCTCGGAATTGATGTTCAGCGCGCTGCCCTGGCCGGCATCGCCCGTGCCGAGCGTCGACGCCAGCGGGCTGTAGATCATCAGTCGGGATTCGGCGTGATAAGTCGGCTTAAGCCCCAGAATGAGCGGAATGCAAGCCAGCGTCAGCAGGCCGGTTATGGCGGCGATCATGCCGATGCGCCGCCGCAGCAGGCGCAGGCCCGCCGACAGGTCGAGTTCGTCCGGCCCGGAGTCAAACGGTTGCGGCGGCTCATGGCCGATGAGGGAACGGGTAACACTGTCGGTGGTCGGCATAAGCACGGTCATTGGGCATGCACTCTTGTTTGTTTGCCTGACGAAACTGCCTCGTAAAGTTTCTCCAACCGCCGCCCATAGGCGACCATGCTGAACCTTGAGAGATAGTGGGAGCGGGCCTTGCTGGAGAGGGCGCCGCGCATCCACGGGTCGCCGACCAGTCTCGCCAATGCCAGAGCCAGCGCGTCCTTGTCGCCGACCGGGACAAAAAGCCCGGTCTCGCCATCGGAAATGGCTTCCTCATGCGCGCCCACGCGCGTCGTCACCACCGCCAGCCCGTGCGCGAGGCCCTCGATGACGGCCATCGCCATGCCTTCGGCATGCGAAGGCAGAACCAGAATATCGGCGCGCGCGCACAGCGCCCGCGTTCCCTTGAGGTCTATCCAGCCGGGCATCGTAACCCGGTCTGAAAGGCCCATGTTCGATGCCTGCCTGCGATATTCGGAGACCGGCCCGTCGCCGGCGAGCACGGCGCGCCAGGGCAGATCCGCCATGACAGGGCTGCCAAGTGCTGCCAGAAGTTCCGGCACGCCCTTGCGCTCGCCCAGCCGGCCAAGGAACAGGATGAGGGGGCTTTCATCGATGCGGACCGGATGCGGACCGGGATCGGGCACGCAATTGTGGGCGACGATTATGCGGGCCGGATCGACGCCCAGCACTTCCGACAGCGTGGCGCTGTCGCGCCGCCCAAGCGCCACGACCCGGTCGGCACTCTGGAACATGGCGCGTATGCGCTTTTTCTGGCGTGGCGGCCTGACGCTGAAATCATTGGCATAGTCATAATCGTGCAGATGCAGGACATGGCGGCAGCTGAGCGCGCGGGCGGCGGCCGTCAGGATCAGCTTGCGCGAGGTGCTGCCGCGCCCCGCTATGTGGATGTGGTGGATACGTTCCGGGACGAGGAGCCGGTCCTTCGCCATCAGCAGGATGGCCGCCGACAGACGCATCAGCGAGGTCGGCGCAAACCAGCGCGGCCCTCTCGTGTCGGTTACCAGATGCGGGATGCCCGCCTCGGCCGAAGTGTCGGCTATATAACCGACAAGCCGGCCGATGCCGCCGCCATTTTCACGGCCGCCGGCAACGTAATGCCGGACAGGCGCCTCGACCCTGCCCGACGCGCGCGCGCGTTCGGCGGCAATGGCGACGCCGGCGGAAAAATCCGCTGCATTCAGTTTCACGCGCATGACTGGACCACCGTGCGATAGAGGCAGGCCGCCCGCGCGCCGACCGCTTCAGGGGCGTTCGGGCCGGTCGCCCAGGCAAGCGCGTTGGCGCCAAGCCCGGTCCTGAGCGTGACGCTTTCCGCCAATATGCGGATGGCGCGGGCAAGCATTTCCGGGTCGCCCGGCGGAACCACCATGCCCAGCCCGTTAGGCTCGACCGTGGCGCGCAATTCACCGACATCGGTTACGATGACCGGCTTGCCGAAGGCGGCGGCCAGGTTGAGGACGCCGCTTTGCGAGGCTTCCGCATAGGGCAGGACGACCATGTCGCAATCGAGGAAAAGCTGGGCGACCTCCACATCCTCGATGAACCGGTTTTGAATATCGTAGCGCGAAGGCTCGCCCATCAACGAGCGCAGCGTCCATGGATCGTCACCCCTGCCGGCAATGGTGACGCGAAGATTGGGAATGGCGTCCTTGAGCAGCGCTTCGGCGCGGATCAGCTGGTCGAGACCCTTATAGGCGAAGATCCTGCCGAACATCAGCACGCGCATCGTGCCGTCATCGGGGCGGCGGACCAGCTTCTCGCGGCGGGCCAGATCGCAATAGCGAACGATGGAAGGGTGCGAAAGCACATGAACGCGGTCGGGCGATTTTGAAAAGCGGTCGATCGCCATCTGCTTCAGCCCGTCGCCATGCACGACGACGTGGCCCGATTGGCGCACGATCAGGGTCGGCGCCCAATTGGGGAGCACGCTTGTCTCGACATCGCCGGGATGAACCCGCACGTCATGAACCGTGGTAACCAGCGGAATCGGCCGCCAGAACGGCGCGGCGAAATTCAGCCACAGCGTGGTGTTGCTCAGAAGATGGATGAGGCTTGGCCGCTCACGCCGGATCAGCCGCGTCAACTTGAACAGAAACCACGGATTGGACAGGGCGCTATGCCTTGGCCAATCCATCAGCCGCAGATCGACGGCGGGGTCGAACCACGAAGCCAGATGCCCGTAGCGGCGGCGCGGCACGCCGAGCACCACCGGCATATGGCGCGCAACGCCGTTGACGAAGGAAATGGTGTAGTCTTCAAGATCGGCGACCAGGAGCAGCGCTTTCATTTCGCCGCCTCCGTCAGTCCGACGCGCCGCTCGACGCTTGGAAGATCGCGCAGGAGGCGCAGCGCATCGCGCAGCCGGCGCAGCCGATCTGGCTCGCCGGCAAACAAAGC
>DASYCS010000125.1:0-2524 GCA_036500025.1 Mesorhizobium sp.
CGCCGACCTGTTCATTCGCCAGCAGCCGGAAGGCTACGACACGCCGGTCGGCGAAAACGGCGTGACGCTTTCCGGCGGCCAGCGCCAGCGCGTTTCCATCGCCCGCGCCATCGTGCGCCGCGCGCCGATCCTGCTGCTGGACGAGGCGACATCGGCGCTCGATAACGAGTCCGAGGCGCGCGTCCAGCAGGCGCTGACCGAAATCATGCATGACACCACCACCATCGTCATCGCGCACCGCCTGTCCACCGTGGTCAACGCCGACTGCATCATCGTTCTGGAGGAAGGGCGGCTGGTCGAAGAAGGCACGCATGCCTCGCTGATCGACGACCGCCACAGCGTTTATGCGCGCTTTCACCGGCTACAGGGCGAGAATGGCCTTGGCATCGTTGACGACAAGGCGACCAGCGCGGCGGAAGGAACAGCATGAGCGAGATGGAACTGGTCGTAGTCGGGGCCGCCGGCCGCATGGGCCAAAACCTGATCCGCACCATTGCCGCCATACCCGGAGTTCGGCTTGCCGCGGCAATCGAACGGGCCGGCTCGTCAGAGCTTGGCAAGGATGCGGGCGAACTCGCCGGCATCGGTCAAAACGGGATAAGGATCGGCGACGATCCGTTGCAGGCCTTCGCCAAGGCCGATGGCGTTCTTGATTTCACTTCACCCTCGGCCAGCATCGAGTTTGCCGGTTATGCCGCGCAGGCCCGCATCGTCCATGTCATTGGCACTACCGGTTGTTCGGCCGAAGACGACGCCGGGATTGCCGCCGCCGCCCGCCACGCCACCATCGTCAAGTCCGGCAATATGAGCCTTGGCGTCAATTTGCTGGCCGTGCTGGTCGAACAGGCGGCGCAGGCGTTGAACGCCGACGATTTCGACATCGAAATTCTCGAAATGCACCACAAGCAGAAGGTCGACGCCCCGTCCGGCACGGCGCTGCTTCTGGGTGAGGCGGCTGCCACCGGCCGCGCCATCGAGCTTGCCGGCAATGATGTGCGCGTGCGCAACGGCCATACCGGCGCGCGCAAGGCGGGAACCATCGGCTTTGCCACGCTGCGCGGCGGTTCGGTTGTCGGCGAGCATTCCGTGTTTCTTTCGGGGCTTGGCGAGCGCATCACGCTGTCGCATCATGCCGAGGACCGGACGATTTTCGCGCGCGGCGCGATAAAGGCGGCCTTGTGGGCGCGGGGCCGCAAGCCGGGCCTTTATTCCATGCGTGACGTGCTGGGACTTGGCTGAACTTACCTTTTCTGAAACAACCCGAATGCCGAAGGAGAAGAAATGTCGCGAACTCTCGTGCTCGTGCGCCATGGCCAGAGCGAATGGAATTTGAAGAACCTGTTCACCGGCTGGCGCGATGTCGACCTGACCGAACAGGGCCATGCGGAGGCAAAGGCCGCCGGCCAGAAGCTTAAGGCTCGCGGGCTGAAATTCGACATCGCCTTCACCTCGGACTTGCAGCGGGCGCAAAAAACCTGCCAGCACATTCTGGACGCCGTTGGCCAGAGCGATCTGAAAACCATCCGCGACCAGGCGCTGAACGAGCGCGACTATGGCGACCTTTCCGGCCTCAACAAGGACGACGCCCGCAAGAAATGGGGCGACGATCAGGTTCATGTCTGGCGCCGTTCCTATGACGTGCCGCCGCCGGGCGGGGAAAGCCTGAAGGATACCGGCGCGCGCGTATGGCCCTATTACCTGCACGATTTGCAGCCGCATGTGCTTTCCGGCGGCACCGTGCTGGTGGCGGCGCACGGCAATTCGCTGCGCGCGCTGATCATGGCGCTCGACGGTGCTTCCGGCCAAGAAATCGTCAATCTCGAACTCGGCACCGGCGTCCCGATCGTCTACACGCTGAACGCCGATTCGACCGTGGCATCCAAGGAAGTGCTGGCTGGCTAACGTTTTTTGCGCCTGTAGCGGCGCGTGTCGGCTCAATCGAGAAAAAGCGCGTTGACACTCCCGGCCCGCCCGCTTACATGAGCGCGCACCAGCCCAGATGGCGGAATTGGTAGACGCGCACGGTTCAGGTCCGTGTGCCGCAAGGCGTGGAGGTTCGAGTCCTCTTCTGGGCACCAATTTCAGGAAAAGCCCTGCATCTTCAAACAGATGCGGGGCTTTTTCTTTTTCGCGGCCAGCCGTGGCCATCCATCCGTCCAATCCGCGCTTCCGCGAAGGCGGCTGCGTCGCTTTCCGGCGTCGGTTTCCGGTCGAAGCCTCATGCTCGATGACGCCATGCCGCCGCTGGCCGGTAAGCGCAAGCCGGCCATGAAATGGCTGCCTGCCTGCGGCGCCGGTTGTGTGGGCCGGTCTTGCGCCGGCGCCCCAACAACGCAATAACGCCGGCGTCACCGGTCCCGAAAGCGCTATGGCAAACGATAAAATCTCATCCCTGCAGTCCGTGGCTAGCGTCGGGGAGTGCATGATCGAACTGTCGGCCAGCGCATCGGGTTGGCAGATGGGCCATGCCGGCGATGCCTTCAACACCCTATGGAACCTGAGGGCCTTGCTGCCGGAAACCGTC
>DASYCS010000126.1:0-2365 GCA_036500025.1 Mesorhizobium sp.
TGCGTGTTGCCGTTTGCATCCACGACATTGCCATTCTTGTCGACGGTGATGGTGCCAAAATTCTTCGGTGGCGCGCCGGTTGCGCCATCGTTGCCGCTGCCCGGTATCAACGTGCCGGGATCGCCCGTCCCGGAATCGACGATGACGTCCTCGACGCTTTCGCCGCCGCCCGGCGGCGTTGCCGTCGCCGGGGCCTGCGCGACGCTGGCGGCGCCGGCTGCGGGCGCAGTCGCCCCCGCATCCGATTTTTTCTGCCCGCCGGCAGGCGCGCCCTGTTCAAGCTGCTGGAAACGGAACTCGTTGTCTTCCTGCTGCTTGCGGATCTGCTCCTGCATTTGCAGGACCTGGAAGTTCAACTCCTCGATCTTGCCGTTCATCTGGCGGATCTGTTCTTCCAGGCCGGTGACGCCGGCGCCGTCGGTCTGGGCCAGCTGCGTCGGGGCTTCCTTTTTTCCACCGAGCAGGCCGGGCAAAGTGAGGGAAGGCAGGTGGAAGGAAAAGCCGCCTTCGGACGGGTTCGCGGAGCCGGCGGCAAAAGCCGCCGTGCCCGACAATAGCAGCACCGCAAGCGTGCCGCTCAGGATAGATCTGAAATGCATATGCCTCTCGCCATTGAAACAAGGAATGTTCATGCCGAACCCGACCGCTGTGCTTGATATGCCTATCGATACACGCGAAGTCGCCTCCGGCACCGTTGCCTTCTAGCAGGACGGCAGACTTCGGCCAAATTTTGTTTGAGCCGTGCAAACGCGAAAAAGGCGGCCTTTCGGCCGCCTTTCACGAAAAACTGTTGCATAAATGCCGATCAGCTACCCGCGCCACCGATGGTGGTGACGGCGCGGCGATTCTGCGACCAGCAGGAAATGTCGTCGCAGACGGCGACCGGGCGTTCCTTGCCGTAGGAGATCGTCTTCATGCGGCCGCTGGAGACGCCTTTGGCGGCCAGGAAGTCGCGGGTGGCGGCGGCGCGGCGGGCGCCGAGCGCGATGTTGTATTCACGCGTGCCGCGCTCGTCGGCATGGCCTTCGACGACGATGCTGTATTGGCTGTATTTGTTGAGCCACTGTGCCTGGCGGGCCAGCGTCTGCTGGGCGTCGGCGCGGATCGAGGTGGAATCCGTATCGAAGAAGATGCGGTCGCCAATGTTGACGGTGAAGTCCTGCGACGAACCGGGGGTAGCGGCGCCGGCTCCGTTGAGGCCAAGATCGGAGGCGCTGTTGAGGTTTTTCTTCGAGGCGCAACCGGCAATCGCCAACGAGGCGAAAAGCGCGATCATGGCCGGGTTTGCTGCAAGTCTTGCGATACGGCGCATGCCGCCTCTCCTTCGCATTTCGAGTGAATTCATTGATCAGCCAGTAACCACGTTTGGGTTAACCGCCGCTCAACAAACAAGGTTAATATTTGGTTTCAGCCGCCGTCCGCGACCGTTTTGCCGATGCGATATTCCATCGGGACCGTAGGCTTAAATGCGGCCAAAACGCGACAATGACAGTAAAAGAGGCCCAAAAGGGCCTCTTTTATCGACTGTTTCAAAAAAGCCGGCTTCTATTCCAGCAAGGGCGACCACGCTGGATCGGAAGCGAAGTTGGCTGTCGGAATCGACTGTTCGTTGCGGCCGGTAAGGTCGACGGAAACGAGTTTCGGTCCGCCGGCGCTGTCGCGGAAGAACATCAGCACGCGGCCATTGGGCGCCCAGGTCGGCCCCTCCTGCTGGAAACCGGACGACAAGATGCGCTCGCCGGAACCATCGGTGCGCATGACGCCGATCTGGAATTCGCCCGCCGTCTGCTTGGTAAAGGCGATGAGGTCGCCGCGCGGCGACCATACCGGCGTCGAATAGGTGCCGTCGCCAAACGAAATGCGGGTCTGGCCCGAGCCGTCCGCGCCCATGACGTAGATCTGCGCGCGCCCGCCACGGTCGGAGGTGAAGACGACCCGGGAGCCGTCGGGCGAATAGGAGGGCGAGGTGTCGATGGCGGTGGAGTTGGTCAGCCGCGTGGTCGCGCGGCTTCGCAAATCCATGGCGAAGATGTTGGAATTGCCGTCGTCGCGCAGCAGGCTCATGATGACCTTCTGGCCATCGGGCGAAAAGCGCGGCGCAAAGGTCATGCCGGGGAAATTGCCGACCAGTTCGCGCTGGCCAGTCTCGATCTGGAGTAGATAAACGCGGGGCTGGCCGCTTTCATACGACATATAGGTGATTTCCTGCCGGTTCGGCGAGAAACGCGGGGTCAAGACGATGGACTTGCCGTTGGACAGATAGCGCACATTGGCGCCGTCCTGGTCCATGATGGCCAGCCGCTTCTGGCGGGCGTTCTTGGCTCCGGACTCGTCGATGAAGACGATGCGGGTGTCGAAATAGCCC
>DASYCS010000127.1:0-1844 GCA_036500025.1 Mesorhizobium sp.
AGCGGCCTGCCGCCGCGGCTGCGTTCCTTGCCGGCGCGGATCATCAACGCCGCTGTTGTCTGCCGGTCGGCGATACTGACCGGCATACCGCCGACCACCACCGTTGGAACTTCGGCCAGGACTTCTTCAAACGACTGCAACGAGGCCTCCTGCCGCCCCCACGGCGCAAGTGGGGATCATTCCGTAGCATTGCCAAGCGGCATGCAGCCCGATGCGATCGAAGCGGACAAGGCCAATTCACCTTTCCACCCGAACTACACCTGAGTCGCTAACTGATGCTATCCATCCGTCATTTCCTACGATGAAACGTCCGGCCAGTTAAGCTCATTGTTAAAGAATAGTTAACTGTAACAAGTTTAATCAATATTTAAACATCGGTTTTTCTTGGGCGGACAGCGCCGTTATTGTTTCCGCAGGCGGGCCGGATTTTGCCTTGAGGAAGTAAGACGACCGGGCGTCAGCTGACGCCCTTGGGCACGTCCGCCGGAACGATCTCATCCACCACTTTCTTGCGGTGAAAGATGAACAGGCCAGCCAGAACGACGACGCCGGCGCCAATCAGGATACGCAGGCTCGGCATATCGCCGAAGAAAACCAGGCCGAAGACGATGGCCCAGAGCAGCAGCGTGTAATGCAGCGGCGCCAGCGTCGAGGCCGGGGCAAGCTTCAGGGCGCGTGTGATAAGCAGATGCGCGATGCAGGATACGATGCCGAGCAGCAGCATGGCCCCGACATCGAAGGCGCTTGGCGCGCGCCAGGCGCCGATGGTCAGCGCGCCGCCGACCACCAACGTGCCGATGGTCTGCCAGGTGACCAGCGAGGTGTCGCTGGTGCCGCGAAGCCGGCGGTTGAGAACGATGGAGAAGGCAAAGGACAGGCTGCCGATCAGGGCGAAGATCGACGACGTGGAAAAGGCGGCCGAGGATGGCTTGAGCATGATCAGCACGCCGCAAAAGCCAAGCAGGATGGCGGTCCAGCGCCGCCAGCCCACCCGTTCGCCAAGCAGGAAGTGCGAGAGGGCGGCCACATAGATCGGCCCGGCCATGTAGAAGCTCATGACGTCGGCAAGCGGCAGGAAAACCACCGCCGCATAAAAGAACGAAGTGTCCATCGTGGTGGCGACGACGCGCAGGAACTGGAGATCGCGCCGTTCCATCTGGAACAGTTTTGCCGTTCCCTGCCTGGCCAGCAGCGGCCCCAGCACGATGAATGCGCCGATGGAACGGATGAGCACCACCTGGCCTACGGAAAAGGACGCAACCAGCCATTTGCCCATGGCGTCGTTCAGGGCGAACATGAAGTCGCCGGCCAGCATCAGCAGGATGCCGGCCAGGAGCAGGTTCTTGATCGCAGGTCTGTGGGCGAGACTCATGCCGGCATTCCTTGTGGCCGAAGGGCCGGTAATGCGGCTGTTAGCCCGGCTTGATGCGCTTTACGAGGAAAATCCGTTGGCGCAGGCAACCCAACGGATTTTGCCTCGATCCGGCCTGACCGGCAAGGCGTGCGCGGTTGGACGACGGCCCGACGATGGATGACGCACGGCGTGGGCAGCGGGGCAAAATTGCGGCCTTGGTGTTGCGCGGCGCGCCGGTCGAGGCCGATGCGCTGGAGACTGCCGGCGCAAGCATCTTTTCTGCTGGAGACCGGGCGAGCAGCACTTGGCTTGACCGGTAGCCCGTTGGTTCCGCGCCGTTATCCATTCGCTCAAAAGCACAGCCACCGCGACACGAATAATGGCGCGGCGTGGCGGTAGCTCGCGGGGTATGTCGGGAGGCGACAGGCGGCCCCCGAGTTTTGCCGCTATTGCATCTTGTGGCGGCGGTTGATCGAGCCGGGCCGCCCGC
>DASYCS010000128.1:0-7746 GCA_036500025.1 Mesorhizobium sp.
ATTGTCCAACTTGCGTATCGTCAGCTAAGACACAAGGTGCCCGGAACGCAGCCGTTCCGGGCATTGGCTTTCGCCTTGCCTACCGGCCTCACATCGGCCGCGGCCGTTCCGGCTCGACAAGCTTGCGGTACAGGTGCCAGGTGGCGTGGCCGAGCACCGGCATGACAACCGCCAGCCCCGCGAAAAGCGGCAGCGAGCCGAGGCCCAGCAGAAACGCCACCATTATCCCCCACAAGGCCATCTGCACCGGATTGACCATCACCGCGCGGGCTGAGGTTTCGATTGCAGCTACCGCGCCGACATCCCGGTCGAGCAGCAGCGGAAAGGCGACCACGGTGGTGGCCAGCGCGATCACCGCAAAAACAAAGCCGACGGCATTGCCGGCGATAATCAGCGTCCAACCCCGGTCAGTCGTCAGCACTTCGCGCAGGAATGCAGTGACCGAAGATGGCGGTAAATCGCCGAACAGGCTGGTATAAATCGACTGCGCCGTGAACAGCCACAGCAGGAACAGCGCCAGAAGCATGATGCCGAGCACCATGATGGACGGCAGCGCCGACGAACGGCGCACTCCAAGCGCGTGTCGCCAGCCGGCATCCAGCCCGAGTTCGCGCCGGCGGCTGATTTCATAGAGGCCGAGTGCCGCAAGCGGCCCGAGCAGGGCGAAACCGGCCATCAGGGGATAGATGAGTTGGATGGCGTTGCCGCCGCTTGACCAGCGCGTCAGCACCACGCCGGCGATCGGGTAGATCAGGCACAGGAAGACGTAGTGGGAGGGCTTCGCGGCGAAGTCCCGCCACCCAAGACGCAACGCATCAAAAATATCGCCTGTGGTGATGCGGCGCACGTTGGGCTGCATAAGGGCACCGTGCGCATCTGCCATGACATGAAAGCCGGCCATAACCTTCCTCCCGTGTGGAGGGCGGTCACCGCCGGGGTGGCCACCCGTGGCTGCCACTTCAATAAGCAGCGCAACCTTAGCCGATCCGGGCCGTCTTGTCGTTGATTTGTTCCAGCGCTCGCGAAAGCTTGTATTCCAGCCCGCTTTTTTCCCTTTGCCCGCCAAAAGCCATGATCGGCGCTAAATCAGGCACCTATGGAACGCATTCCCGGCACTTCCCGGTCCTTGACCGGCCCAGTAACGCATGAAACGGATCGGCGGACCGTTCTGGTCGGCGGTGGCCTGGCATTATTGGCAGGCCTTGCCGGATGCGGCTCCCTGCCCCAAGGCAATGCTCCCGCCGCCGGCGCATCCGCTTCCGCCAGCGACATTCTGGCGGGCATACGCCACGCGAACGGTCTCGGTTCATTGTCGTCCGACGCAAGGCTTGAACAGGCGGCACGGCAGCAGGCGGGCTATATGGCCGGCGCCGGCCGCATGAGCCACACGACCGGGTGGGGCAAGGATTTTGCCGCCCGCGTCAAGGACAACGGCATCGAAGGAGCGGCGGCCGAAAACATCGCGGAAGGCCGGATGGATTTGCCGCGCCTGTTCGATATGTGGATGCGCTCGCCGCCGCATCGCCGCAACATGCTCGACGCGCGCTTCGGCCATTTCGGCCTCGCCTATGCCGGCGGCGGCAAGAACGGCCAGTGGCGCTACTGGGCGTTGGTGCTGGGCAGGTAAGCAGGCGCGGAACCCGCCCTTCACGCTCACGCGCAAAGGGCTTTCGAGCGCCCGCCGCTTAATCCATATGAACGGCCGGCGCGCCGCCTGCGGCCGATATCTTCGGCTTTTTCAGCAGAAGAACAAATGGGATGGCGCATAACGTCATGATCATCAGCAGCTTGAAATCGTTGACATAAGAGATCATCTGCGACTGGATGTTGACCATGCCGTCGACCTGCGACAACGCCGTCGGATCGCCGGTGGCCGCTGTCGGCGAGGCCACCCAAAGGTTGGGATTGAACGGATTGATGTTCACCGACAGCTCGGTGTGGTTGATCTGGATATTGCGGGTCAGCATCACCGTCATTACCGAAACGCCGATCGACGAGCCGATGTTGCGCACCAGGCTGAACAGCGCCGTGGCATCGGTGCGGAAGCGCGCGTCCAGCGTGGCAAATGCAATGGTCGAGAGCGGCACGAACACCATACCCATCCCCAGACCCTGGATAACGCCTGAGGTCAGGATCAGCCGGTCGTCCATCTGCGGCGAGAAGCCGACCATCGTATAGAGCGATTGCGCGGTCAGCAGAAATCCAACGACGACGAGCAGCCTCGGGTCGATCTTGTGCATGATCCGCCCGGCTATCAGCATCGAGGCCATCGTGCCGACGCCGCGCGGCCCCATGACAAGGCCGGTGGTGACGGTCGAATAGCCGAAGATCGTCGACAACATCGGCGGCAGCAGCGCCATGCTCGCCAAAATGAGCACGCCCATGACGAAGATCACCAGCAGGCCGGTAACGAAATTGCGGTCCAGGAAAATCCTCGGATCGATGAAGGGTTGCTCCGCCGTCAGCGTATGGATGGTGAACACCCAGAAGCCGGTGATGGACAGGGCAAGTTCGGTCCAGATCTCGACGGACGAGAACCAGTCGACCTCGCCGCCCCGATCGAGCATCAGCTGAAGCGCGCCGACGCCGAGCGACAGCATCGCAAAGCCGAAGAAGTCGAAGCTGCGGGCGCGCGCCGCGATCTTGGGCAGGTAGGCGGCCATGCCGAGGAAGGCGACGATGCCGATCGGCAGCTTGATGAAGAACACCCAGCGCCATGTGAGGTTTTCGGTGATCCAGCCACCGAGCATCGGGCCGAGGATCGGCCCTAGCATGATTCCGGCGCCCCAGATGGCCATGGCCTGGCCGTGGCGCTCCTTAGGGTTGATGTCGAGCAGGAATGTCTGCGACAGCGGGACGATGGCGGCGCCGAAGATGCCTTGCAGCAGCCGGAACAGCACGATGCTTTCCAGGCTCCACGCCAGGCCGCACAGCATAGAGGCGACGGTGAACCCGACCACGGAGGTGAGAAACAGCTCCTTGCGCCCAAACCGGTCGGACAGCCAGCCGGTCATCGGCGTCATGATCGCCGCCGCGACGATATAGGACGTCAGAACCCAGGTGATGTTATCCGGCGAGGCGCCGAGATTGCCGGTCATGGTCGGCAGGGCGACGTTGGCGATCGTGGTGTCGAGCGCCTGCATGATCGTCGCCAGCATCAACGAACCAGTAATCAGCCCGCGATGCGGGACATTGTTCGGGTCGATCCCGCCTGCCTGTGCCATGATATCTACTTTACGGTTGTATTTTTATTCTGCTGCGCTGGCCTTGCCGAAAATGCTGCCCCAGCCGCGGCTGGCGCCGGTGTCGACCGACACGTCGGCGCTCATGCCCGAGCGCAGCGCCATCTTGGCATCCGGGTCGGTAAATTCGAGGCGCACGGGAATGCGCTGCGTGACCTTGACCCAGTTGCCGGTGGCGTTCTGGGCCGGCAGCAACGAGAATTCCGCGCCGGTGCCGGCGCCGATGGCCTGGACGGTCGCCTCGAATTTCTTGTCCGGATAGGTGTCGAGCACGACTTCGGCTTTCTGGCCGGGCTTCATCTGGGTGAGCTGCGTTTCCTTGAAATTGGCGTCGATCCAGGTATCGCCGGTCTCGACCAGCGAAAACAGCGGCATGCCGGCGCCGACGAACTGCCCGACCTTGAACGATGCCGCCTGATAGGCGACGCCATCGGCCGGCGCGCGCACCGAGGTCAGTTCCAGATCGTAGGCGGCCTTGTCGCGCGATGCCAGCGCGGCCATGACGCTCGGATGCTTGTCGGCCTCAATGTCCGGATTACCGCCCAGTGCCGCCTTGGCACTCTCTATGCCCTGCTTGTCCACGGCCAGTTGCTGCTTGGCCTTGGCAAGGTCGTTGCGTGCTTCGTCGAGCGCGGATTTTGCGTTGAAGCCCTTGGTGGCCAGATCGGAGGCGCGGCTGAATTGCGATTGTGCGTAGTCGACCTCGCTGGCGGCCGAGCGCTCCTGTGCCATGGACTGGCTGTAGGCCGCCCGCAATTGTTCGACATTGAGGCGCGCGGTGGCGACCGCCGCATCGGCCTGGGCCAGCGCGATCCGGTAAGGCTCGGGGTCGATGGCAAACAGCACATCGCCCTTCTTGACGGTCTGGTTGTCGGCGACATTCACTGTGACGATACGGCCAGCTGTGTCCGAGGCGATGGCGACGCGCGCCTGACGCAGGTTTGCGTTTTCCGTCTCCTGATAGCGGCCGCCGGTGACCCAGACATAGGCGCCGGCCGCGATCAACGCGAGCGGGACAGCCAGCATCAGCAAGAAACGCCCGCGGCGGCGGGTCTTCTTCCTGGGGGCAGGCTCGGGATTGTCGGGAATGGCGACGGAAACAGGCGTGGCGGGCTGCGCCGGCGATTCCATGTCAAGCTTGCTTACGTTTTCGTCTATTTTCGCCACGGCGTTCATGTTGCTGCGCTCTCTGCGGTTTTCTTGGTAGGCGGGCAGGACATCGTCTCTCCATCCGAGAGATTGTCGATGACCGTAAAAAGCCCTTTGACAAGGATGCGGCGTTCGTCGAGCGACAAGCCCGTCAGCGCCTGTTCGTACACGGCCCCGGCCAGCCCTTTTACGCCGGCATAGACCTCACGAGACCTCTCGGTCGGAAATATGGTCCGCACGCGCCTGTCGGTTGCATCGGAACGACGTTCGATCCAACCGCCCTCCTCCATCCGGTCGATCAAGCGCGAAACGCTGATCGGCTCGATTTCCAGAAGTTCGGCAAGCCTGGCCTGCGCAACGCCTTCCTCTTTCGTAACGCGAACGAGCAACCGCCATTGTGCAGCCGAAAGCCCAAGACCACTGGCGCGCGATTCAAAGCGCCGGCGCATCAACCGCGCGGCGTCGTGAATGAGAAAGCCAAGTCTGTCCAAGCCGTCGATAACCATGAGCGGCATATATGATAAGCGTGCTTATCAATCAAGATACCGCAACGCACCAAACCATCTAAAAATTGCAATGCAGCCATGCGCCATATGGTTGGCGTAAATTTCCGGTAAATTTGAAACTGGCATGTCACACGACGGAGGCGGTTTAAGTGCTAGCACCTCATTTGCGGGCCATCGTCCTTGACTCGGCACGGCCGCCGGTTTATCTCACCGGCACGTTAGCACTCACCTTACATGAGTGCTAACCCAGTCCGGGCCATGCCTGGACGGAGGAAATGGACAACAATCCCACTGAGGACGTAAAAATGGCAAAGTCGAAATTCCGGCCGCTGCATGACCGCGTGGTCGTTCGCCGCGTCGAATCCGAGGCAAAGACGGCCGGCGGCATCATTATCCCCGATACGGCCAAGGAAAAGCCGCAGGAAGGCGAAATCGTCGCCGTCGGCTCCGGCGCTCGCGACGATAGCGGCAAGATCGTTGCCCTGGACGTCAAGGCCGGCGACCGCATCCTGTTCGGCAAGTGGTCGGGCACCGAAGTCAAGCTCAATGGCGAAGACCTTCTGATCATGAAGGAATCCGACATTATGGGCATCATCGGCTAATCAAGCCGCGATCACCCGCCTATCCATCCCAATTTCGGGCAATCTGAATTTCGGGCGCAATGCCCAGGAGCACATCAATGGCTGCCAAAGAAGTAAAATTCTCCCGTGACGCCCGCGAGCGTATGCTGCGCGGCGTCAACATCCTCGCCGATGCGGTGAAGGTGACGCTTGGTCCCAAGGGCCGCAACGTCGTCATCGACAAGTCGTTCGGCGCCCCGCGCATCACCAAGGACGGCGTCACCGTCGCCAAGGAAATCGAGCTTGAAGACAAGTTCGAGAACATGGGCGCGCAGATGGTCCGCGAAGTTGCTTCGAAGACCAACGACAAGGCCGGCGACGGCACTACGACTGCGACCGTTCTGGCCCAGGCCATCGTCCAGGAAGGCCACAAATACGTTGCCGCCGGCATCAACCCGATGGACCTGAAGCGTGGCATCGACATGGCTGTCGCCGATGTCGTGGCCCAGCTCGTCAAGTCCGCCAAGAAGATCAAGACCTCGGAAGAAGTCGCTCAGGTCGGCACGATCTCGGCCAATGGCGACGAATCTGTCGGCAAGATGATCGCGGAAGCGATGCAGAAGGTCGGCAACGAGGGCGTCATCACCGTCGAGGAAGCCAAGACCGCCGAGACCGAGCTTGAAGTCGTCGAAGGCATGCAGTTCGACCGCGGCTACCTGTCGCCCTACTTCGTCACCAACCCCGACAAGATGATTGCTGATCTCGAGGACGTCTACATTCTCCTCCACGAGAAGAAGCTTTCGAACTTGCAGGCAATGCTGCCGATCCTCGAAGCTGTCGTGCAGTCGTCCAAGCCGCTGCTCATCATCTCGGAAGACGTCGAAGGCGAGGCCCTGGCCACGCTGGTCGTCAACAAGCTGCGTGGCGGCCTGAAGATTGCTGCCGTCAAGGCACCGGGCTTCGGCGATCGCCGCAAGGCTATGCTGGAAGATATCGCCATCCTCACCGGCGGCCAGGTCATTTCCGAAGACCTCGGCATCAAGCTTGAGAACGTCAGCCTTGCCATGCTCGGCCGCGCCAAGAAGGTGTCGATCTCCAAGGAGAACACCACCATCGTCGACGGCGCCGGCAAGAAGGCCGAGATCCAGGGCCGCGTTGCCCAGATCAAGCAGCAGATCGAGGAAACCACCTCGGACTACGACAAGGAGAAGTTGCAGGAACGTCTGGCGAAGCTCGCCGGCGGCGTTGCGGTCATCCGCGTCGGCGGTTCGACGGAAGTCGAAGTGAAGGAAAAGAAGGATCGCGTCGATGACGCGCTGAACGCAACCCGCGCTGCCGTCGAAGAAGGCATCGTGGCTGGCGGCGGCGTCGCCCTTTTGCGCGCCTCCACCAACATCAAGGCTACCGGCGCGAATGCAGACCAGACCGCCGGCATCTCCATCGTTCGCAAGGCACTCCAGGCTCCGTGCCGCCAGATCGCCTCGAACGCCGGTGAAGAAGCCTCGATCGTCGTTGGCAAGATCCTCGACAACAAGGGCGTTTCCTTCGGCTACAACGCAGCCAAGGACCAGTATGGCGACCTGATCGCTCTCGGTATCGTCGACCCGGTCAAGGTCGTGCGCACCGCGCTTCAGGACGCAGCCTCGGTTGCCGGCCTGCTGGTAACCACCGAAGCCATGATCGCCGATGCTCCGAAGAAGGACAATGGCGGCGGCGGCATGCCTGGCGGCATGGGCGGCGGCATGGGCGGCATGGGTGGCATGGACTTCTAAGTCCACACCCACGCACCTTCGCATCTACGCAAAGGGCGCCCTCGGGCGCCCTTTTTGTTTGGCTGGAAGAAAGCCGTCAATCCGGCCTTCGGCCTCGAAAAACAAAGCGCTGGCCAAGCTGGAACCTCGCCCCGCCTCGTCCGTTTTCCCAGGCAAGTTGCAGCACAACAAAACCGGGAGATGCACGATGGTGAACAAGGATCAGGTGGCTGGCGCGGCCAAGCAGGCAAAGGGTTCGATCAAGGATGCGGTCGGCAAGGCGACCGGCAGCAAGAAAACGCAGGCCGAAGGCAAGGCCGACAAGGCTGCCGGCAAAGTGCAGAAGACCTATGGCGACGCCAAGGAGAAGATCAAGAAAGCGCTTTGATCCCAATCGACGCTTGGCGTGAATGCAAGGCGGCTTTGGCCGCCTTTTTTCGCTTCATTGCCGAGCAGCTGCCGGATTGTGCGAGAATCGATGACAGCCCATCGCCGGGCGCACGGGAATATGAATTTTCGTACAGCCGGCAAACCGGCC
>DASYCS010000129.1:0-3505 GCA_036500025.1 Mesorhizobium sp.
GACCATGGTCTGGTTGATGACGGCGGTGGGGCCGCCGCCCTGCGCGATCACGAAGGTTCCGGACATTCTCGCTCCTCCAGAGGTCAATTGACAGGCGTTGGCCTGTCTTTGGCATCCGGTGGCGGAGGAGGCAAGTGGCGCGGGTCGATCAGACCACCAGCACCGGATTTTTCTTGGAAACCCGGCTGTAGAGGTCGATGATGTCCTGGTTGATCAGGCGTACGCAGCCCGACGACATGGCCTGGCCGATCGACCACCATTCCGGTGAGCCGTGGATGCGGTAGCCGGTGTCCTTGGCGTCCTGGAAAAGATAGAGCGCGCGCGCACCGAGCGGATTTTGCAGGCCGCCGGGCTGGCCGCCCTGCCACTTCACCAGTTCGGGCTTGCGCTGGATCATTTCCGGCGGCGGCGTCCAGGTCGGCCATTCGCGTCCATATTGCACATTGGCGCGGCCGGACCAGCTGAAGCCATCCTTGCCGATGCCGACGCCGTAGCGGATGGCCTCGCCGCCTTCCTGCACCAGATAGAGGTGGCGCTCCTGAAGACGGACGACGATGGTGCCGGGCCGTTCGCCGGTAGGATCGACGACGATCTGGCGGCGGAATTCCGGCTTCACCTTCTGGTAGGGCACCGCCGGCACGCCAAAGCCGCCATCCGTCAACCCGGCATACATCACGTCCGGGCTGGTGATGTGCTTGTCGACGCTGATGCTCGGCCGGATCGGGCGGATCGAACCGGTGCTCATATTGTCGAGTTGGAGCGCCGACATGTCGACGCTGTGCGTGCAGCCGCTGGCGGTTAGCATCGCCATGGCGCCGGCGCCGAAAAGAACCGTGCGGCGGGATAGGAATTTTTCGGCTCCCGCCGGTTCGCCGATTTCCGGCGATATGTCGTCTAGCTGGAACTCACCCATGCCCACACCCTAACGCTGTCGGCGCGGACACGCGGTCCGGCCAGATGGATGCATTTTCCGCAATCATGGTTGATAAAGCGTGAAGATACCGATGCGCCTGCAACTACAAGTGGTCCGGTGCTCATTTTGGTCTTTACATATTCGCTGGACGCAGGATTTATCCTTTTCTTTGCGCTCCAAGGAGACACGCATGACCATCGAGATATGGGCCGCCTTTTGCGCCGCATCGATGATTCTCCTGATTATTCCGGGGCCGACCATCCTGTTGGTCGTTTCCTATGCGCTTGGCCAGGGCTGGCGCATCGCGCTGCCGATGGCGGCCGGCGTGGCGCTCGGCGATTTCACCGCGATGACGCTTTCGATGCTGGGCATCGGCGCGCTGCTGGCGGCTTCGGCGACCGTTTTCACCATCCTCAAGCTGATCGGCGCCGCCTATCTCGTCTATCTCGGCATCAAGCTGTTTCGCGCCGGCGGCGCGTTGCGGGCCGAACCGCGCACCGATGCGAGGTCGGCGGCCAGGATGATGGCGCATGCCTGCCTGGTTACCGCGCTCAACCCGAAAAGCATCACCTTCTTCGTTGCCTTCCTGCCGCAATTCCTCGACCGGAACGGCGATTTCTGGATGCAGATGCTGATCTTCGAGGCGACATTCCTGACCTTGGCCTTTGCCAACGCCTTCGGCTACGCGCTGGTGGCGGCGCGCGCCCGCACGCTTGTCGGCAACCAGAAAGCGATCCGCGTCTTCAACCGCACCGGCGGCACCCTGCTGGTCGGCGCGGGCATCGCCACCGTCGCCATCCGCTCCGGCGGTTGAGGCGAGCGGGCTAGCCGGAATTATTCCGAGCCGCGAAGAAACTGGCCATGGCCAGTTTCCAGGCCGAAGTTTTTGCTGGTAGGGTGAGCGTCGCGGGCGATTGCCCGCCGTCAGCTGCCCACTCACAAGCCCCTCCCCGCCACTCACCAATGAAAAGGAAGCGCAATGTATCTCGGCCTTGATCTCGGCACCTCCGGCGTCAAGGCGCTGCTGATCGACGCTTCGCAAAAGATCATCGGGGCCGGCCATGCCGCGCTGGATGTGGCGCGGCCGCATCCCGGCTGGTCGGAACAGGACCCGGCCCAATGGATTCGCGCCTGCGAGGAAGCCATCGGCGAGTTGAAGGCAACGCACGGGAAAGAGCTTGCGGCGGTGAAAGGCATCGGTCTTTCCGGCCAGATGCACGGCGCGACGCTGCTCGACCGTGACGACAAGGTGCTGCGCCCCTCCATCTTGTGGAACGATACGCGCAGCCACGCCGAAGCCGCCGCGCTGGACGCCGATCCCCGCTTTCGCGCCATCACCGGCAATATCGTCTTTCCGGGCTTCACCGCGCCCAAGCTGGCATGGGTAAGGAACAACGAGGCCGGGCTTTTCGGCAAGGTGGCCAAGGTGCTGCTGCCGAAGGACTTCCTGCGGCTGTGGCTGACCGGCGAGCATATTTCCGAAATGTCGGACGCCGCCGGCACCTCATGGCTCGACACCGGCAAGCGGCGCTGGTCGCCCGAATTGCTGGCCGCGACCTTCCTTGACGAAAAGCACATGCCGACCCTTGTGGAAGGCACTGAAAAGGCCGGCGCGCTGCGCGGCGAACTGGCGGCAAAATGGGGCATGGCGGCCGGCATCCCCATCGCCGGCGGGGCCGGCGACAATGCGGCTTCGGCCTGCGGCATGGGCACGGTCGGCGAAGGCCATGCCTTCGTCTCGCTGGGCACATCCGGCGTCTTGTTTGCCGCCAACGGTTGCTACCTGCCCAATCCGGCCAGCGCCGTGCACACTTTCTGCCACGCGCTGCCCAACACCTGGCATCAAATGGGCGTCATCCTTTCGGCAACCGATTCACTGAACTGGCTGTCTGAAATCACCGGCAAGGATGCACGCGCGCTGACCGACGAACTGGGCGACACGCTGAAAGCGCCGACCGGCGTTTCGTTCCTGCCTTATCTCTCGGGCGAACGCACGCCGCACAATGATTCCGCCATTCGCGGCTCGTTCACCGGGCTTGCCCATGAATCGGGCCGCCCGGCCCTGACCCAGGCGGTGGTGGAGGGCGTTGCCTTCGCCTTCCGCGACAGCCTTGAAGCCTTGGCGAAAGCCGGCACCACCTTGACCCGCGTGACAGCCATCGGCGGCGGCTCACGCTCGCGCTACTGGCTGAAGGCGATCGCCACCGCACTCGGCATTCCGGTCGATATTCCCGCCGACGGCGATTTCGGGGCGGCATTCGGCGCGGCGCGCCTTGGCCTGATCACTGCCACCGGGGCCGATCCGCTCAGCATATGCTCTGCGCCTGCAACGGAAGCGACGATAGAGCCGGACGGTGAACTGCGTGATGCCTATGCGCAAGCCTACGGGCGCTATCGTGCGCTCTACCCCGCCATAAAGGGCGCTACAGCATAGGCGTTCGGCTGGTTGGGCGGGGCGGACAAAACTTTGCCCCACGCCGCCATTCAATCGCCTATCTCTTGCCTTCATGAAGCCGTCACGCACCTCCTATATTCTGGCCATGCAACGAACCGGAAGAAAAGGAGGCGAAACGATGCATCACGAACACGAAC
>DASYCS010000130.1:0-1912 GCA_036500025.1 Mesorhizobium sp.
GCAGGCCGAGGCCTACGACTATCCGGAAAGCTTTTTTGCCGAGCGCATCTGGAACCAGCGCCGGACGCGCCCGGACCGGCTGGAATTGGCGATGGCGGCGGCGGCATTGAAAGCCGCGAAAAAGCCGCTGATCATCGCCGGCGGCGGCGCGCTTTACTCGCAAGCCTCGGGCGAACTGGCGAAGTTTGCGCAAGGCGCCGGCATTCCGGTCTGCGAGACGCAGGGCGGCAAATCCTCGCTGCCCGACGATCATCCGCTGAACATGGGCGCTGTCGGCGTCACCGGCACCTCCGCCGCCAACCGGTTGGCCGAGGAGGCCGATGTCGTTCTGGCGGTCGGCACGCGCCTCCAGGATTTCACCACCGGATCGTGGTCGCTGTTCAAGAACGCCGGCAAGACCATTATCGGCCTGAACGTGCAGCCCTTCGACGCCGGCAAACACCGCGCGCTGCCACTGGTGGCCGATGCCGCCGAGGGGTTGGCCGAACTGGCGATGGCGCTTCAAGGCTGGAAAGCGCCGGCCGCGTGGACCGAAAATTCAGCCCGGTGGAAAAAGGAATGGCAAGGCGAGGCGGCCAGGGTGACGGCCCCCACCAACGCGCCACTGCCCTCGGATGCGCAGGTGATCGGCGCGGTGCAGCGCGCCTGCGGGTCGGAGGTAATCATTCTGCACGCCGCCGGCGGCCTGCCGGGCGAATTGCACAAGTTGTGGCAGGCGGGGTCGCCCGGTTCCTATCACGCCGAATACGGCTTCTCGACCATGGGCTATGAGATTGCCGGCGGACTGGGCGTCAAGATGGCAAGGCCTGATGCCGAGGTCGTGGTCATGGTCGGCGACGGCTCCTACCTGATGTTGAATTCCGAAATCGCCACTTCGGTGATGCTCGGCCTGAAGCTTACCATCGTGTTGCTCGACAATCGCGGTTTCGGCTGCATCAACCGGTTGCAGGTGGCGACGGGCGGCGCGAGCTTCAACAATTTGCTGAAGGATGCGCGCCACGAAACGCTGCCCGACATCGATTTCGCCGCCCACGCCGCCAGCCTTGGCGCAATTTCGCAAAAGGTCTCGTCGGTGGCGCAGTTGGAGACGGCTCTGGCCGATGCACGCAAGCACGGTGCGGCCGGCAATGCGCGCACGACGGTGCTGGTCATCGACACCGACCCCCTTGTCTCGACCGATGCCGGCGGCCATTGGTGGGATGTCGCGGTGCCGCAGGTGAGCGAGCGCAGCCAGGTCAATGCCGCGCGCAAGGCCTATGACGAACAGCGCCGCGCGCAGAAACTGGGCGATTGAGGTAGAAACCGGATGAGCGGATTGAAGGCCAAGCTGGGCATGTCCCCGATCGCGTGGTGGAACGACGATCTTGCCGAATTGAGCGACGATGTTTCGCTGGAAGAGTGCCTCGCGCAATCACGTTCGGCAGGCTTCACCGGCATGGAAATGGGCCGGCGCTTTCCGAGCGATCCGAAGCTGATGCTGCCGATCCTCAAACAGGCCGATGTGACGCTTTGCGGCGGCTGGTTTTCCGGCACTCTCGTCAATGAGGAGATGGCGGTAAACAGGGACCGCATCCAGCCGATGATCGAACTGTTCAAGGCGGTCCGCGCGCCCTGCATCGTCTATGGCGAGGTCGGCCGCTCCATCCAGGGCGACCGCTCGAAGCCGCTGAGCACCAAGCCGAGGCTGTCCGATGCCGAAATGAAGGCATATGGAAAAAAACTGACGGAATTCGGCGAATGGTGCGCCGGGCAGGGCATGCCGCTCGCCTATCATCACCACATGGGGGCGGTCGTCGAGACCGAGACGGAACTGGACGCCTTCATGAACCATTCAGGCCCAGGCATCCCCCTGCTGCTCGATGCCGGGCATCTGGCGTTTGCCGGCGGCGACGTGCTGCGCGCCATCGAAAAC
>DASYCS010000131.1:0-3880 GCA_036500025.1 Mesorhizobium sp.
CCGCCTCGTCGGCCAGTCCAATGACAGCAAGGGCCGTCCCGGCTACCGCCTCGCCCTGCAAACACGCGAACAACATATCCGCCGCGACAAGGCGACCTCCAACATCTGCACCGCGCAGGCGCTGCTTGCCAACATGGCCACTGCCTACGCGATCTGGCACGGCCCGGCCGGCTTGCAGGCGATTGCCGCGCGCATCCACGCGATGGCCGGCCGCCTTGCCGACGGCCTGGACGCCGCCGGCCTGAAGCTTATCGGCTCGCGCCGCTTCGATACGGTGACGGTCGAGACCAAAGGCAAGGCCGGGGAAATTGCCGCCGCCGCCGAAAAATCCGGCCGCCTGCTGCGCATCGTCGATGCCGACCACATCGGCATCGCCTTCGATGAAACCTCGACCGAGGCCGACGTTCAGGCGATCGCCGCGCTGTTCGGCGCCAGGATTGCCGATGACACCACCGGCAAAATGCCAGGAAAACCGCGCGAAAAAGAATTCCTGACGCAGCCGGTCTTCCACGAAAACCGTTCCGAAACCGAGATGATGCGCTTCCTGCGCCGGCTTGCCGACAAGGATCTGGCGCTTGACCGCACCATGATCCCGCTCGGCTCCTGCACCATGAAGCTCAATGCCGCCGCCGAGATGATGCCGGTTAGCTGGCCAAGCGTTGCCAATTTGCATCCTTTCGCGCCAAAAACCCACTCCATCGGCTACCGCGCCATGATCGGCCAGCTGGAAGGCTGGCTGTCGGAAATCACCGGCTTCGACGCCGTGACCTTGCAGCCCAACGCCGGCAGCCAGGGCGAGTTTGCCGGGCTGCTCGCCATTCGCGGCTACCACCGCGCGCGCGGCGAAAGCCACCGCACCGTCTGCCTCATCCCCTCTTCCGCCCACGGCACCAATCCGGCAAGCGCCGCCATGGCCGGCATGCGCGTCGTCGTCGTGTCCTGCACGCAGGACGGCAATATCGACATGGATGATTTGAAGGCCAAGGCTGAAGAGCATGCAGGCGAACTGGCCGCCTTGATGTTCACCTACCCGTCGACGCATGGCGTGTTCGAGGAAGGCGCGCGCGACATCTGCGCCATCGTGCACGAGCATGGCGGCCAGGTCTATTTCGACGGCGCCAATCTCAACGCGCTGGTCGGCCTGTCGCGGCCCGGCGACATTGGCGCGGATGTCTGCCACATGAACCTGCACAAGACCTTCTGCATTCCCCATGGCGGCGGCGGTCCGGGCATCGGCCCGATCGGCGTCAAGGCGCATCTGAAGCCCTATTTGCCCGGCCACGTCGTGGAAGGCTCGGCCCATGCCGTGTCGGCCGCTCCGTTCGGCAGCGCCTCCATTCTGCCGATCACCTGGATGTATATCCGCATGATGGGCGCATCCGGACTGAAACAGGCAACCGAAGCCGCAATCGTTTCCGCCAATTACATCGCGGCACGGCTCGATGCCTGTTTTCCAGTGCTCTACAAAGGGCGCAGCGGGCGCGTGGCGCATGAATGCATCCTCGATACGCGCGTGGTGAAGGAAAGCGCCGGCATCGGCGTCGAGGATATCGCCAAGCGCTTGATCGACTACGGCTTCCATGCACCGACCATGTCGTTCCCGGTAGCCGGCACGCTGATGGTGGAGCCGACCGAATCGGAACCCAAACGCGAACTCGACCGCTTCTGCGAGGCGATGATCGCCATTGCCGGCGAAGCCGAAAAGGTGGCGAGCGGCACATGGCCCTTGGCCGACAACCCCCTTGTCAACGCCCCGCACACCGCATCCGAAACGCTGGCCGGCGACTGGAACCACCCCTATTCCCGGATGGAAGCAGCCTTTCCGGCAGGCGATGCCGATAGCGCGGCCAAATACTGGCCGCCCGTCTCGCGCATCGACAATGTGGCCGGCGACCGCAACCTCGTCTGCTCCTGCCCGCCGCTGGCGGATTATCTGGGTGCGGCGGAGTAGGAAACAGGCTAGCAAGCACCGGAAACGGCGCGTCGCGGCGCGCGCCGCAATGGTTGCATCATGATCCGGCTGGATAAGAAATTACGCTTCTTCGCGGCCAGCCTGTCCTTCGTGGCAGGCTTCGTCGACGCGCTTGGGTTCATCCATCTCGGCGGTTATTTCGTGTCGTTCATGAGCGGCAATTCCACCCGCATGGCAGTCAGCCTATCCGAACGCCCTGCGGACGGCCTGCTGCCGCTGTCGCTTATGGGCCTGTTCCTTGCCGGCGTCGTTGGCGGCACGATTCTTTCAAGCCGATTGAACGGACGCCATGGCAGGGTCATGCTGTTGTCCGTTTCGGGACTGCTTGCCGTGACAGCCCTGTTGGCCACCCTCGGGCTTGGCCGCATGGCGATTTGGATAACCCCGGTCGCCATGGGTGCGATGAACACCTTGTTCCAGCGCGACGGTGAAGTCAGCGTCGGCGTCACCTACATGACCGGCACGCTGGTCAAGCTCGGGCAACGCCTGGCGGCAGCCTTGACCGGAGGTCCGCGCTGGGCCTGGGCGCCTTATCTGCTGTTGTGGCTCGGCCTGATGATCGGCGCCATCTGCGGTGCGGCGGCCTATCCGCGTTTCGGCCTCGTGGCTCTTTGGCTGCCGGTTGCTATTTTGCTGGCGCTAAGCGGCCTTTCGGGCCAGATCGACCGGGCCAATCGAGGCTGAGCGGCCGCCACGCTGTCGCTTCGACCCTAAAACGTGGCAATATGGAACGTGATTCGCACATTCGGGAATTCCAGAACATATGGATGACGCCAAAGACCTTTTCGGCGGCCTTGATAAGCAGCCGCAAACCCCGGTCCGCGCCCCTTCCCGGCCGCTGGACCCGATGGTGCTGGCATTGCAGAAGTCGGCCGCAAAGCGCGCCGCGCCCATGCTGGACGGCAGCGAAGGCTATAGCGCCGCCGACATCGAGGTGCTGGAGGGGCTGGAACCCGTGCGCCGGCGGCCCGGCATGTATATTGGCGGCACCGACGACAAGGCGATGCACCACCTGTTTGCCGAGGTCATCGACAATTCAATGGACGAGGCGGTCGCCGGCCATGCCACCTTCATCGACGTGGAATTGTCGGCCGACGGCTTCCTGTCGGTCACCGATAATGGTCGCGGCATCCCCGTCGACATGCACCCGAAATACAACAAGCCGGCGCTCGAAGTCATCATGACGACGCTGCATTCGGGCGGCAAGTTCGATTCGAAGGTCTACGAAACGTCGGGCGGCCTGCATGGCGTCGGCGTTTCGGTGGTCAACGCGCTGTCCGACCATCTCGAAGTCGAAGTGGCGCGCGGCCGCCAGCTCTACCGCCAGCGCTTTTCACGCGGCATCGCAGTCAGCGAACTAGAAAAGCTTGGCGACGTGCACAATCGGCGCGGCACCAGGATCCGCTTCCACCCCGACGAGCAAATCTTCGGCAAGGGCGCGGCTTTCGAACCGGCCCGCCTCTACCGCATGACGCGTTCGAAAGCCTATCTGTTCGGCGGCGTCGAAATCCGCTGGTCTTGCGATCCTTCGCTCATCAAGGAGAAGGACGAGACGCCGGCCAAGGCCAACTTCCACTTTCCAGGCGGCCTCAAGGATTATCTGGCCTCCTCGCTCGGGGACGATTTCCAGGTCACGCGCGAAATATTCGCCGGAAAAAGCGAAAAGCAGGGCGGCCACGGCTCGCTCGAATGGGCGGTCACATGGTTTGGCGGCGACGGCTTCCTGCGCTCCTACTGCAACACCATCCCCACCGGTGAAGGCGGCACGCACGAGGCCGGCTTCCGCAATGTGCTGACCCGAGGCCTTCGCGCCTATGCCGATCTGGTCGGCAACAAGCGCGCCTCCATCGTCACTTCGGAAGACGTGATGATTTCGGCTGCCGGCATGCTTTCGGTCTTCATCCGCGA
>DASYCS010000132.1:0-7151 GCA_036500025.1 Mesorhizobium sp.
GCTCTCGTCCGCAACTGCCTGGCGGCGCGCGATGCGCCTTCGGATGCGCTGTCGTACCAACCGGAGGCCTGTTCGGAAACATCCTCGGCCCGCTCCGCCATCGTCTTGTTCATCCTGTTCATTTCGCGGCGCAGTTCGGCGATCTGCTTGCGCATCGCATCCTGGATGTCGCTTGCTTTGACATTGGTGACTTTGGGCGTTTCGGCCATGTGAAATTCCTTTCGTTTTCAAGGTAACGGCCGCTGGCCGCACTCGTTCCAATGCTTAAAGCCACGCCCTAGAAGACGGAAAGATACTTCAGCAGCGATATGATGCCGATGATGATGACGACAATCTGCGCGATCTGGCGCGTGCGCCCGTCCAAAGGCAATCTCTGGACGAGATACAGAACCAGGACGATAACCAGAAAGGTAATAAGGATGCCGATTAAAAGACTTCCAGCCATGTTGTCCCTCACTTGATGATGCTTCAAACAAGGCGAATAACGGCTTCAACCGGCTAAAAGTTCCGTTGGCTACACCAGCAGGCTATGCGCTATCCGGCGCGCTCGATCCGGATCACCTGCGGCTTGCTCGTCAGGTGGCCGTCCTTGGTGATGCCTTCGACCGCCTTGCGCACGGCGGATTCCGTTGTCTCATGCGTTACCAGGATCACCGTCTTCTGAAGGACTTCCTCCGAGGCCGCGGCATGCTGGACGATTGATTCCAGCGAAATATCGTTTTCAGCCATCCGCTTGGCGATTGCCGCAAACACGCCGATGCGGTCGTGAACGGTCAGGCGGATGAAGTAGCCGCCCGCATGCGCGCGCATCTGCGCTTTTTTGTAGGGCGCGAGTTCCTTTGCCGGGCGTCCAAAGACCGGCCCATGCTGGAAGCCCGGACGGCTCTTGGCGATGTCGGCTATGTCCCCGATGACGGCCGAGGCGGTGGCATTGCCGCCCGCGCCCGGACCCGAAAGCAGAAGCTCGCCCAGAATGTCGGTTTCGATCGCCACCGCGTTGGTGACGCCGTTGACCTGCGCAATGACGGAGGCGGTCGGCACCATGGTCGGATGCACGCGCTGCTCGATGCCGCTTTCGGTGCGCTGGGCGACGCCGAGCAGCTTTATCCGGTAGCCAAGCTCGCCCGCCGCGCGAATGTCGGCCTGCGTGATGTTGGAAATGCCTTCCAGGTAGATGCTGTCGGCGGCGATTTTCGTGCCGAAGGCAAGGCTGGTCAGGATGGCAAGCTTGTGCGCGGTGTCGTTGCCTTCGATGTCGAAGGTCGGATCCGCCTCCGCATAGCCCAGCCGCTGGGCGTCCTTCAGGCAATCCTCGAAGGACAGGCCTTCGGCCTCCATGCGCGTCAGTATGTAGTTGCAGGTGCCGTTCAAAATGCCGAACACGCGCGACACGCTGTTGCCGGCCATCGCCTCGCGCATCGTCTTGATGACGGGAATGCCGCCGGCCACGGCTGCCTCGTAGTTCAGCAGCACGCCCTTCTTTTCGGCGATTTCGGCCAGCGCCACGCCGTGCTTGGCAAGCAGAGCCTTGTTGGCGGTGACGACGTGGTGGCCAGCTTCGAGCGCCGCCTTCACGCAGGCGCGCGCCGGCCCCTCATCGCCGCCGATCAACTCGACGAAAACGTCGATATCCGCCGACTGGGCAAGCTTGACCGGATCGTCGAACCATTTGACGGCGCTGAGATTCACGCCCCGGTCCCGTTTGGCGTCGCGCGCCGAAACGGCCGAAACCACGATTTCGCGGCCGCATTGGCGGGTAAGCTCCGCCGCCTTGTCACGCAACACGCGCGCCACCGACGCGCCAACGGTGCCAAGACCGGCAATTCCAACACGCAATGCTTCAGCCATGGTCGGCGGCGTCCCTCAAGTTCAAGAAATCAAGCTATGGCGACGCCGCTCAGCGATGGGCCGACAGAGCGATGACATTGTCCGGTTCGCCGGCTTTCGTCGACAAGAAGCGCTTGATGCTGCGCGCCGCCTGCCGGATGCGATGCTCGTTCTCGACCAGCGCCAGGCGCACGAAATCGTCGCCGTGCTCACCAAATCCAACGCCAGGCGCCACCGCCACATCGGCATGTTCGATCAGCAGCTTGGAGAATTCCAGCGAACCAAGATGCCGGAACGGCTCGGGGATCGGCGCCCATGCAAACATCGACGCGGCCGGCGCCGGTATGGTCCAACCGGCGCGGCCGAAGGCGTCAACCATGACGTCGCGGCGCTTGTGATAAACCTCGCGCACCTCTTCGATATCGGTGCCGTCGCCATTCAGCGCCGCAGATGCGGCGACCTGGATCGGCGTGAACGCACCATAATCGAGATAGGATTTCACCCGCGTCAGCGCCGAGATAAGGCGCTCGTTGCCGACCGCGAAGCCCATGCGCCAGCCCGGCATGGAGAAGGTTTTGGACATGGAGGTGAATTCCACAGCGACGTCCATCGCGCCCGGCACCTGTAGCACCGATGGCGGCGGGTTGCCGTCGAAATAAATCTCCGAATAGGCAAGGTCCGACAGGATGATGAGGTCGTTCTTCTTCGCGAACGCGACCACGTCCTTGTAGAAATCGAGCGAGGCGACCAGCGCCGTCGGGTTCGACGGATAATTGAGGATCAGCGCCAGCGGCTTGGGGATCGAATGGCGCATGCCGCGCTCAAGCGCTGGAATGAACTTTTCGTCTGGCTCCACCTGTAGCGAGCGGATGACGCCACCCGACATGATGAAGCCGAAGGCGTGGATCGGGTAGGTCGGGTTCGGGCACAGGATCACGTCGCCGGGCGCGGTGATGGCCTGCGCCATATTGGCAAAGCCCTCTTTCGAACCGAGCGTCGCCACGATCTGGGTTTCGGGGTTGAGTTTCACCCCGAAGCGGCGGGCGTAATAGGCCGCCTGCGCCCGCCGCAGGCCCGGAATGCCGCGCGAGGAAGAATAGCGGTGCGTGCGCGGGTCGCGAACGACCTCGCATAATTTGTCGACGATGGCTTTCGGCGTCGGCAGATCGGGATTGCCCATGCCAAGGTCGATAATGTCGGCGCCACGCGCTCGCGCGCTGGCCTTCAGCCGGTTGACCTGTTCGAAAACATAGGGCGGCAAACGCCTGACTTTATGAAACTCTTCCATGGCAAATCCCTGCCGACAATCGGCACGCTCTGGAGCACGCTTTCCGGGCGCGCTTTCGGTTGCGCGCTATAAACTTATTTGCAGGTTGGGTCGAGTGCGGGGTCGCATTTACCCTCGATCTGCTTCAGCGTGTCGTTGGCATGGCTGGCGGCCAGTTTGTTGAGCGAAGCCGCATCGGCGGTTTCCGTCGTTGCGCCGGGCGATGCTATAGCCTGCGCCTGCTGCGCCTTGAGCTGGCCGAGCTTGGCGTCCCTCTCGGAATCGGTGAACTGCTCGGCGGCAACCTGCGGCCGGATGTTGAGGTTGGGAAAGGTGCCCGTATCACGCGCGCCCTGCGAAACCGGCACGGCATTCCCTGCCCCGTTGCCGCCGCCGCAACCGGCAAGCGTCAGAAGAGCAGCGGCCACCGCGAGCCGAAAAATTCCCGCGCCCGAGAGAAACGCAGTTTCAACACCATATGTCATATTGTTTCCCTGGCGAACGAGGTAGAGCCATTGGACCGGGATTGCCGTCCCGTGGTAATATGTCAAGAAAACACATCGGGAGGAACCACTCAAACCTATGGCCGACGCGAAGGAGCCTCACAAGACGGCCGAAGCCGATGCTTCGCCGGTCGACCAGTATCTGGTGAAGGACCCGGAAAGTTTCGCGCTGAACATCGCGCGCATGGTCGAGCAGGCTGGCAAGGCCGCGTCCGCATGGGTGGAGCCTCGCGAAAAAGGCGAAATGCGCGACCATGTCGCCGAACCGGCCGTCGACATGGTCAAAACCTTCTCCAAGCTCAGCGAATACTGGCTTTCCGACCCGCAGCGCGCGCTGGAAGCGCAGACGCGGCTTTTCGCCGGCTATATGGGTGTCTGGGCCAACGCCATCCAGCGCGCCGGCGCGGGCGTCGGGGAATCGGGCGATACGGTCCAGCCCGAGCGTGGCGACAAGCGCTTCCAGGACCCCGAATGGGGCCGCAACGCATTCTTCGATTTTCTGAAGCAGGCCTATCTCGTCACCTCTCGCTGGGCGGCCGACCTGGTCGAGCACGCCGATGGCCTGGACGAGCACACCCGCCACAAGGCTGGCTTCTACGTCAAGCAGGTGTCCAACGCCATCTCGCCATCGAACTTCATCCTGACAAATCCCGAACTGTTTCGCGAAACCGTCGCCTCCAACGGCGAAAACCTCGTTCGCGGCATGAAGATGCTGGCGGAGGACATAGCGGCCGGCAAGGGCGACCTCAAGCTCAGGCAGGCCGACCAGACGACTTTCGAGATCGGCAGGAACCTTGCCATGACGCCGGGCAAAGTCGTCGGCCGCAGCGAGGTGGCGGAAATCATCCAGTACGAGCCAACGACCAAGACCGTGCTCAAGCGTCCGCTACTGATTTGCCCGCCCTGGATCAACAAATTCTACATCCTCGATCTCAACCCGCAGAAATCCTTCATCCGCTGGGCCATCGAGCAGGGCCATACCGTCTTCGTCATATCGTGGATCAACCCGGATGAGCGCCATGGCGCCAAGGACTGGGAGGCCTATATCCGCGAAGGCCTGCAATATGGCCTAGACATCGTCGAAACCGCCACGGGCGAGCATGAGGTCAACGCCATCGGCTATTGCGTCGGCGGCACGCTGCTGGCGGCCGCGCTCGCCTTGCTGGCGCAGGAAGGCGACCACCGCATCCAGTCGGCCACGCTTTTCACCACGCAGGTGGACTTCACCCACGCAGGCGACCTGAAAGTGTTCGTCGACGAGGAACAGGTTGCCGCGGTCGAACGCTCGATGAGCGAAAAGGGCTATCTCGACGGCACCAAGATGGCGACGGCCTTCAACATGCTGCGTTCCGGCGACCTGATCTGGCCCTATGTCGTAAACAACTACATGCGCGGCAAAGACCCCCTGCCCTTCGACCTGCTCTATTGGAATGCCGATTCCACGCGCATGGCGGCGGCGAACCATTCGTTCTATCTGCGCAACTGCTACCTGGAGAACAACCTGTCGCTGGGCCGCATGGAATTGGCCGGACGCACCGTATCGCTCGGCGACATCGCCATTCCGGTCTATAATCTCGCAACCAAGGAAGACCACATAGCGCCGGCGCGCTCGGTGTTTCTCGGCTGCCGCTATTTCGGCGGCCCTGTCGAGTTCGTGATGGCGGGATCGGGCCATATCGCCGGCGTCGTCAATCCGCCCGCCGCAAACAAGTACCAGTATTTCACCGGCGGCAAGCCGGTTGGCGATTTCGACGACTGGCTTGCCAAGGCCACGCAAAACCCCGGCTCCTGGTGGCCGCATTGGCAAAAATGGATCGAAGAAAAGGGCGATGCCCGCGTTCCGGCCCGCTTGCCCGGCGCAAATCTGCAAACCCTCGGCGAGGCTCCGGGCAGCTATGTCAAAGTGCGCGTGTAACAGTCTGTAATGTGCGGTGAGTTGACGGGCGGCCAAAAGCTGGCGAAATGAGCGGCGGCTTTATAGCCGATTTATTTCAAGAGTTGCTTATTTAGCACAGTTACTGTCTGCGGCTTCCGGTGACCGGCCCGCCGCACAATCTGGCTCCAACCAGAAGACGCGGCCAACGCGCCGATGCCAAAAGGGGGAATTCTGGTTTGAAATCAGCAGGATCGCGCCTTGCGAAAGAAAAGGGACGTGCCGTTATGGCCGTGCTTTTTTCTGTGCTCCTGGCATCCTGCACCTCTGCGGGCAACCCACCGCTTTCGCTGGGAATGGCTGATTATACCGCCGATGGCGGCATTTCCGCGGATGCGTCGATTGCGTCAAATGATTCGCAAACAGCGCAAGTGGCTGGCCCGCAGGCGCTCATGACTGCCGAGGGCGATGCCGAATTGCCGGCCGAAATCGCTTATCTGCCGTCGCCAAGCCCAGGCTTCGGTTTCCCGATCGCCGCGCCCGCCGGCGTTGAGACCATCGCGGGCAATACGCCGGCATCGTTGCAGCCGGCCACCGTGCCAAGCACGGCTTCGCCAACGGCGATGGCCGAAGCCGCAGCCGATGTTCCAGCCAAGACTGCCGAGCCGGAAGATGCCGCATCGAAACCGGTGCTGGATAATCCGGTCTATGTTACCGCCGGCGAAATGCCGAAACCTAAGGTCGCCACGGCGCCGAAGAAAAAGAGCCTGTTTGCCTCGCTGTTTGGCACATCGCCGGCGGAAGCCGCACCTGCCCCCCTGGTGGAAGTCAATCAGGAGCGCGAGATGGTGAAGCCGGTTATCACGCTGGCCTCCGCCGAGGTGGACGAAAAACCGCTGATCAATCCCGACGAGGTCGCCCACGCTTCGGTGAATGGCGCCCTGCCCGGCGTGCGCCAGACGGCTTTGTTCGAGATCAAGCGCAAGTCCGGCATCGACGACGAAAGCGACGTCGACCTGAACGAGGACGAAGGCCCCGGCCTCTATAAGGTGGCTTCCGCCGCCGGCATGGCGCGGCTCGCGCCCAACGGCCTGTTGAAACAGACCGAAAGTGTCGACGTGGCGTGCCTCAAGCCCTCGCTGGTGCGCGTGCTAAAAACGATCGAAAATCATTACCATGAGAAGATGATCGTCACGTCCGGCTATCGCGATCCAAACCGCAATCGCCGTGCCAACGGCGCGCGCAATTCGATGCATATGTATTGCGCCGCCGCCGATATCCAGCTTCCCGGCATCAGCAAATGGGAACTGGCGAGCTATGTGCGTTCGATGCCTGGGCGCGGCGGCGTCGGCACCTATTGCCATACCGAATCGGTGCATGTCGATGTCGGGCCGGAGCGCGACTGGAACTGGCGCTGCCGCCGGCGCAAATAGGTCATCCGCCGGCATCCGGTCATGCTTTTTTGCAGGCTGACCATCCCTGCGCGCTACAAGACACGCAACCACCGCCGAAATACCGGCATGATTTGCCGAAAAAAGTTATCTTGAGCCCGAGCAATGGGTTGCCCGTTGGCCCGGACGCCACTATAAGCCGCTTTCATCTGAGCGCGCCCATCGTCTAGCGGTCAGGACACCGCCCTTTCACGGCGGTAACAGGGGTTCGATTCCCCTTGGGCGTACCA
>DASYCS010000133.1:0-3510 GCA_036500025.1 Mesorhizobium sp.
GTCGAATATTTGATCTCGGCATCGTCCAGAGCGATCAGTTCGACCACGGCGGCGTGAAGCTGGTTCTCGTCGCGCTGCGGGGCGGTGCAGCCTTCCAGATAGGAAACATAGGCGCCCTCTTCGGCGATGATCAGCGTGCGCTCGAATTGGCCGGTGCCCTTCTCGTTGATGCGGAAATAGGTCGAAAGCTCCATCGGGCAGCGAACGCCCTTCGGCACGAACACGAACGAGCCGTCGGTGAACACCGCTGAATTCAACGTGGCGTAGTAATTGTCGGAGATCGGCACCACGGAAGCGAGATACTTGCGCACCAGTTCCGGGTGCTCGCGGATGGCCTCGGAGATTGAGCAGAAGATGACGCCGGCGGCGGCCAGTTCCTTCTTGAAGGTGGTGACGACCGACACGCTGTCGAACACCGCATCGACGGCGACGCGGCCCGACTTGTAGACATTGTCGTTCTCGCCTTCGGCTGCATCGTCCTCGCTGGCAGCAGTTGGCTTCTGCACGCCGGCCAGGATTTCCTGCTCCCTCAGCGGAATGCCGAGCTTGGCGTAGGTTTTCAGCAATTCGGGATCGACTTCGGCCAGCGAAGTCGGGCCGGGCGTCGATTTGGGCGCCGCATAGTAGAAAATATCCTGGAAATCGATCTTCGGATAATGGACGCGCGCCCAGGTCGGCTCCTCCAGCGTCAGCCAGCGGCGATAGGCTTCCAGACGCCATTCAAGCATCCAGTCCGGCTCGTCCTTCTTGGCCGAAATGAAACGGATGATGTCTTCGCTAAGGCCCTTGGGGGCCTTGTCCATCGCGATTTCGGTTTCGAAGCCGTATTTATATTGGTCGACGTCGATCTTGCGAACCCGATCGATCGTGTCCTGCACAGCAGGCATCAGCGTTCTCCATCCTCGCCGGGTTCAAGGCCCGGCAGTTTTCAAACCATGGCACCGCCAAAAGGCGTCCCCTCGGGGAGCCCGCGAACGGGCGGCGTAAGTTCCATATAGTGCGTCCCGACCGGAAATTCACCCGGCCAAAGCGGAACACACGGCTTGTCCAGACCAAAACGGCCCGATTTCACATTCCGCTCAGGCCGCCTTTTCGCGGCTGGCGATGCGGGCGGCAATTGCCGCCAGTGCCGAGCGGAACATTTCAATGTCCACGGCATCGGTTTGCGGTCCGATGGACACGCGCACCGCACCTAGATTTTCATGGCCCATGGCCTTCAGCACATGGCTCGGCCCGACCCTGCCGGACGAACAGGCCGAGCCGGCGGACAGCGCGACGCCGGCCAGATCGAAGGCGATCTGCACCGTTTCGGCCTTCATGCCGGGAATAGCAAAGAATGTCGTATTGGCAAGCCGGGCGGCCCCGCGGCCGAAGAATTCGGCATCCGGCAACAATGCGGCCACCGTCGCCTCGAACTCGTCGCGCAATTGGCGGACCGTCTCGACCGTGACCAATCCGGCGAGCGCGAACTGCGCCGCAGCGCCGAAACCGGCGATCGCGGCAAGGTTCTCCGTGCCGCCACGATGGCCCTTTTCCTGCCCGCCGCCGGCGATCAGGGGTGCGGGCATCATCAGGTCGGCAGCCGCGACGATGGCGCCAGCGCCTTGCGGTCCGCCCATCTTGTGCGCGGAGAGAATCAGACAATCGGCGTAACCCGCTGCAATATCGAGCGGAATGCGGCCCGCCGCCTGTGCGGCATCCAGCACCAGCACGCCGCCGGCCGCCTTGACGATGGCCGAAATCTTCTCGACCGGCTGGATAACGCCGGTCTCGTTATTGGCGGCATGGATGGCTACCAGCGGCAGGCCATTCGCCTTGTCATGGCTGGCCAGCGCCCCCGCCAATTCGTCCAACCGAACGATGCCTTCGCCATCGACGCCGATCCGCGACAGCTGTTCGGCAGGAAAGCGGCCGCCATTCAGCAAGCAGGGGTGATCAGCCTCGCAGACATAGAGATGACCCATGCGAAGGGCAGCGCGCCCCATCCGCCAGTCCGGCGTCAGCAGCATCGATGCCGCTTCCGTGGCGCCGGAGGTGAAAACGACATGGTCCGGCCTGCCGTTGACCAAGGCGGCGACGCTGCGCCGCGCGGCCTCGATCATCTGGCGCGCGGCGCGGCCCTCGGCATGGACGGAAGATGGATTGGCGGATGCATCGAGCGCGGCAAGCATGGCCTGGCGCGCCACGGGAAGCAGCGGCGCGCTGGCATTATAGTCGAGATAGGCGCGCCTTGCCGCCATTTTCACTTAATCAATCCTGTCAGAGACTGCCTGGCGGTCCGTTAGAAGGCCATTCAGCGAGGAGAGCGCGTTATTTCCTTGAAATTCCAAGGCGAGCCGTCCTATTTACGCATCGCGACATGAATAGCTGGATTTAATGGTTCGGCTATTCAGTTTTGAACAATTCTAAACTAGCTTTTAAGAAGCCCCTCGCCCTTCGTCAAGGCCGGAATAGGGCCAGAGACAGAGTTGTTCCGGGCGTCGTTACCTTCGATTGCAGTTGGAGTATTTTATGCCTGAGGTCATTTTTACCGGTCCGGCCGGCCGCCTGGAAGCGCGCTATCAGCCTTCCAAGGAAAAGAGCGCCCCGATCGCCATCATCCTGCACCCGCATCCGCAATTCGGCGGCACGATGAACAACAAGATCGTCTATGACCTCTTCTACATGTTCCAGAAGCGCAACTTCACCACGCTTCGCTTCAATTTTCGCGGCATCGGCCGCAGCCAGGGCGAATTCGACCATGGCACCGGCGAGCTTTCGGATGCGGCGGCGGCGCTGGACTGGGTGCAGTCGCTGCATCCCGATTCCAAGAGCTGCTGGGTTGCCGGCTATTCTTTCGGCTCGTGGATCGGCATGCAGCTTTTGATGCGCCGGCCCGAGATCGAAGGTTTCATCTCGATTGCGCCGCAGCCCAATACCTACGATTTCTCGTTCCTGGCCCCCTGCCCGTCTTCCGGGCTGATCATCCATGGCGATGCCGACAAGGTTGCGCCGCCGAAGGACGTTCAGGGTCTCGTCGACAAGCTGCATACGCAAAAGGGCATCACCATCACGCAAAAGACGCTGCCCGGCGCCAACCATTTCTTCGCCAACGACGCCGATCTTCTGCTTGAGGAATGCGCCGACTATCTCGACCGGCGGCTTGCCGGCGAATTGTCCGATCCGCGCCCGAAGCGGCTGCGCTGACCGACGCAGCCGGGAGAAGCCGGCTGGCTGGCGCAACGGTTTTTTGCGCTGACACGGTTTCACGAGGGCAAGTGGAAGCCCTCCCGTGTCGCCCCGCGCGGGCGTTTGCGAACGGCTGGAAGCAGGCGCGCAACAGCCGATACGCCCGAAATGACCCGGCCGGTCCGGTCTTTTGATGGTCCAGACAGCAGATGATCGCCTCTATTCAGGGCGATGGCCGGCGTTTGAAGGTGTGGCCGGCGACGGCCGCTTTTGCCGTTCAGGCAGCCCAAAAATCCAGAAAGTATCCCTGCGCACCGGCAGGGCGTTGGGCCTTTGGACAAA
>DASYCS010000134.1:0-7271 GCA_036500025.1 Mesorhizobium sp.
TGGCGCGATCGAGGCGACGCTGGACCGCGAGCAGGGATCGAATGCCTGGCTGACGCTGGCGCTGCGTGAAGGCAAGAACCGCGAGGTGAGGAATATTCTCGGCTCTCTCGGCCTCGACGTCACCCGGCTTATCCGCATTTCGTACGGCCCGTTCCAACTCGATGACCTCAAGGAAGGTCATGTGCTGGAGATCAAGGGGCGTGTCCTGCGCGACCAGCTTGGCGAGCGGCTGGTCGAAGAATCCGGCGCGAATTTCGATGCCGACATCACCAAGCCTTTTTCGAACAGGCCGGTGCGGCGCACCGAGCCGGTTTTCGAGGAGCCGCAGCGCGCAAAGCCTGCTCGTGAAGGCGACCGTCGCCCCATCGGCGAAGGCGGATTGATCAAGAATCGAAAGCGGCGCGAAGGCAGCCGCGACGAGGCGCTGGGCAAGCTTTCGACCAAGCCTGAAGGCGGCTTTGCGGAACGTGGGCCAAGGCCCGAACGAAGCGAGCGCCCCGAACGAAGTGAACGAAGCGCGCGGCCAGAGCGCAGTGAAAGGCCGGATCGGCCCTTTGGCGAGCGCGGAGCCAAGCCCGAACGCGGCGGCTTCGGCGACAAACCCAAGCGTGGCGGCAAGAGCGAGCGCGAGCAGCGGCCGATAGAGCCGCCGGGGCAGCGCAAGGCCAATGTGTGGATGGCGCCAGGCGCACGGCCGATAGGCAAGGGCAGGGCGGAAGCCGAAAAGACGCAGGCCGAGGCCAAGAAGGCGCGCAAGTCGGCGATTTATGGCAAGCCCGCCGGCGGCAAGCCGTTCGGCAAACGCGACGGTGCGGAACGTCCCGCAGGCAAGGGCGACGACCGCCCGCGTGGCGGACCGAAGGGACCGGCGCGAGGGGGAAGCAGTGCGGATCGTCGGCGGTGAGTTTCGCGGGCGTCCGCTGGCGACGCCCCGCACCTCGTCGATCCGCCCGACCACAGACCGCACGCGCGAGGCGGTGTTCAATGTCCTTGCGCATCGCTTTGCAGACAAGCTCGACGGCGCGCGCGTGCTGGATTTGTTTGCCGGCACCGGCGCGCTGGGGCTGGAGGCGCTGTCGCGCGGCGCTTCGTATGGCGTGTTCATCGAGGAATCGTCGGAGGGCCGCGGCCTCATCCGCACCAATGTCGAGGCGTTCGGCCTGACGGGACGCACCAAGATTTTTCGCCGCGATGCAACCGCGCTGGGCGAGGCGGGCACAATCTCTCCCTTCGATCTTGTGTTCGCCGACCCACCCTATGGCAGGGGGCTTGGCGAACGCGCCTTGCAATCAGCGAAGGCCGGCGGCTGGCTTGGCGGGGGCGCGCTTTGCGTGGTCGAGGAAGCGGCTGCTTCGCCGTTCGAACCGGGGCCGGGCTTTGTGCTTCTCGACGAGCGAAGCTATGGCGAAACCGTGATCCGCTTCATGCAGGTGGCCTGACTTCGGCCTTCTTTACCGCGCAGGTGACAAACAATTCACTTTTCGCGTGGCAAGACCCTGCCTATCGTCCCCCCGCATGAACGCTTCGGAGTTTCGATGACATTTCACGGCGATTGGCTGCGTCTTCCTGTCATGGCTGCTGTCGTGGCATTTTCTTTCGCGGGGCCGGCTTTGGCGCAAGCCGCGCCGGATGGCTGGAAGGTGACCGATTTCCTGCTCGATAACGGCATGGAAGTGGTGGTCATTCCCGATCATCGCGCCCCCATCGTCACCCATATGGTCTGGTACAAGGTCGGCAGCGCCGACGAGCCGCCGGGAAAATCGGGCATCGCCCATTTCTTCGAGCATTTGATGTTCAAGGCGACGACCAACCACAAGGCCGGCGAGTTCGACGCCGCCATTGCCGCCATCGGCGGTTCCAACAACGCCTTCACTTCCTATGATTACACCGCCTTTCACGAGACGGTGACGCCGCAGGCGCTCGGCCAGATGATGGGTTTCGAGGCCGACCGGATGCGAAACCTCATTCTCAACGACGAGGTGATCGCCACCGAGCGTGACGTCATCCTGGAGGAACGCCGCTCGCGCATCGACAACAGCCCGGATGCGCTGCTGGATGAAGAGGTCAACGCCACGCTCTACCAGAACCAGCCCTACCGTGTTCCGGTGATCGGCTGGAAGCAGGAAATGGAACAGTTGAACCGCACCGACGCCAAGGCGTTCTACGATCACTACTATACGCCCAACAATGCGGTGCTGGTGGTGGCTGGCGATGTCGAACCAGAGACGGTGAAGAAATTGGCCGAGGAAACCTACGGCAAGCTGGCGCGCGGCCCCGATCTGCCGCCTCGCATCCGTCCGGAGGAGCCGGAGCAGAACACGCAGCGCACCGTGACATTGCGGGATGCCCGCGTCAGCGTTCCCAGTTTTTCTACCCAATGGGTCGTGCCCTCGTACCATACCGAAAAGCACGGCGAGGCCGAGGCGCTCGACCTTCTGGCCGAAATTCTGGGCGGCGGCACGCGCAGCCGGCTCTACCAGCAACTGGTGGTCAAGCAGGGCATTGCCGCCAGCGCCGGCGCCTCGTTCCAGGGTTCGATGCTGGATGCCACCAGTTTCGTCGTCTATGGCGCACCACGAGGCGATGCAAAGATCGCGGATGTGGAGGCGGCGGTGGATGCCGAAGTAGCCCGCATCGCCAGGGACGGCGTGACTGCCGACGAACTGGACAAGGCCAAGAAGCGGTTCGTGCGCTCGACCATCTTCGCGCGCGACAAGCAGGCATCGATGGCAAATATGTATGGCGTGACGCTGGCGACGGGCGGCACCGTACAGGATGTCGAGCAATGGCCGGACCGCATTCGCGCCGTCACCGCCGACGAGGTCAAGGCCGTGGCCGCGCGGTACCTCGACATCGGCAGGTCGACCACCGGCTATCTGCTGCCGCAAGCGCAGGCGGGGAATTGAGATGATGCTTCAACTCAAGATACTGCCCGCGCGCCTGGCCATGCCGATGGCGACATTCCTGCTTTCCGTGGTTTTCCTGGTGCTGCCGGCCATAACGGCGCGCGCCGCCGTGACCATCCAGGAGGTCAAATCCGATTCCGGCGTTTCGGCCTGGCTGGTCGAGGATTATTCGGTGCCGATCGTCGCCATTCAGTTCGCTTTCGAGGGCGGCAGTTCGCAGGACCCCGCCGGCAAGGAAGGGCTGGCCAATCTGATGACCGGCCTGTTCGACGAAGGTGCCGGCGATCTGGACAGCGACACGTTCCAGACCAGGCTGGACGATGCGGGCGCCGAGATGAGCTTCAACGCCACGCGAGACGGCATCTACGGTTCGATGCGGATGTTGGCGGAAACGAAGGACGAGGCGTTCGACCTGCTCAGGCTCGCCGTCGAAAAGCCGCGCTTCGACCAGGCGCCGATAGACCGCATCCGAGGGCAGGTGCTTTCCGGCATAATCGCGGGGGAGCGCGACCCCAACACGGTGGCGGCTGCCAAATGGGCGCAGGCGCTTTATCCGGGGCACCCTTATTCCCGGCAGGACGAGGGAACCAAGGAAAGCATTGCTGCCATTACGGCGGACGATCTGCGCGCCTTCCACAAGGCGAATTTTGCCCGCGACGGACTGCATGTCGCAGTGGTTGGCGCCATCGATGCAAAGACCTTGAAAATCCAGCTTGACCGGCTGTTTGGCGGGCTTCCCGAAAAGCAGGCCCTGACGGCCGTTCCCGACACCGACCCGGTGCTTGGCCAGCAGATGCAGGTCACGTACGACCAGCCGCAGACATCGCTGCAATTGGCCTATCCGGGCGTGAAGCGTTCGGCGTCCGATTTTTACGCGGCAGCCCTGATGAACGAAATTCTCGGTGGCGGCACGTTTACTTCCCGCCTGTTCAAGGAAGTCCGGGAAAAGCGCGGGCTTGCCTACGGCGTCAGTTCCGCGCTGGCCGACAGCGAGCATTCGGCGGCGTTGGTCATCGGCACCGCGACGCGCTCCGACCGCGCGGCGCAAACGCTGGCCGTGGTGCAGGACGTCGTAAAAAAATTGGCCGATGAGGGGCCGACCGAACAGGAACTGGCGCAGACCAAGCAATATCTGCTCGGCGCTTATGCCATCAACAATCTGGATTCTTCCGGCTCCATTGCCAGCACGCTGATCCAGCTTCAACTTGACCATCTGGGCATCGACTATATCCAGAACCGCGAAGCCTATCTCAATGCGGTCACCCTCGATCAGGTCAAGGCTGTGGCCAAAAAGCTCCTGTCGGCAAAACCTGCGATCATGGTCGTCGGGCCGCCGCTGGCCGATGGAGGCAAGGGGTGAGCCCCACCTTCGGCATCGCCTTCGGCGGCGGTGGCGCGCGTGGCCTGGCGCATATCCATGTCATTGAAGCGCTGGATGAACTCGGCATCAGGCCTGTGGCGGTCGCCGGCTCGTCGATCGGCGCGATCATGGGCGCGGGCATGGCCGCCGGGATTTCCGGCAAGGATATTCACGAGCATTCACGCTCGATCCTTACCCGTCGCGCGCAAGTGGCGACTCGCATGTGGCGGGCGCGGCCCGGCACATTTGCGGAGATGATGGAGGGCGGGTTTCGCGTCAGCCAGTTCAACATCGAGCGCATCCTGAAGGCTTTCCTGCCGGACGATGTGCCCGAAACATTCGCCGAACTGAAAATTCCGCTTAAAGTGACGGCGACGGATTTCTTCGGCCATCAGCTTGCCGTCCTTTCCGAAGGAAAGTTGCATTCGGCGCTGGCCGCTTCCGCGGCGATCCCGGCGGTGTTTCGTCCGGTCATGCGTGACGGCCGCATGCTGATCGACGGCGGCATCTACAATCCCGTGCCGTTTGACCTGATCGAACACGATGCCGATATCGTCATCGCCGTCGATGTTGTCGGCGCGCCAACCGATGCCGAGCGGAAGAACCCGACAACGGTAGATCTGATGTTTGGCGCGACGCAATTGATGATGCAGTCCATCATCACCAACAAGCTGAAGCGCTGCCGCCCCGACATTTTGATTCGTCCGCCGGTTTCGCGCTTTCGCGTGCTCGATTTCATGAAGGTCGATGCGGTGATGGCCGAGACGGCATCGGTGAAGGACGAGGTCAAGCGCGCCATCGAAGCCGCCGTGGAGGCCAGGCTTGGCCATAGCGGGCCGAAGGCTGCGAAGCGTCCCAAGCCTGCTGCAAAATAGGTTTCGCCGACCGGCGGCCAACCGCTCCGGTCGCGTCGGCCACGAAGCGCATTGCCCGCGCGGCTGGGGCGCGATATTAGGCGTTTCATGAGCACGCATCCCGCCGCCCCCGATACGATCCGCATCGCTGTCGCCCAGCTCAACCCTACGGTTGGCGACATTGCCGGCAACCTTGCCAAGGCGCGTGAGGCGAGAGCCGATGCCGCCCGCCAGCGCGCCGATATCGTGCTGTTCACCGAACTGTTCATTTCCGGCTATCCGCCCGAGGACCTGGTTTTGAAGCCGGCTTTCCTGAAGGCCTGCGAACGCGCCGTCGAGGATTTCGCCAAGGACACCGCCGATGGCGGTCCGGGCGTCATCATTGGCACGCCGCTGAAGCGCAAGAGCGGCACCCATAATTCCATCATCGTCGCCGATGGCGGCAAGATCATCGCCGAACGCTTCAAGGCCGACTTGCCGAACTACGGCGAGTTTGACGAGAAGCGCGTTTTCCAGGCAGGGCCGGAACTGCCCGGTCCGATCAATTTTCGCGGCATAAGGCTAGGCATCCCGATCTGCGAGGACATCTGGGGCGATCTCGGCGTCTGCGAGACGCTGGTCGAATCGGGCGCTGAAATCCTGCTCGTGCCGAACGGCTCGCCCTATTACCGCGCCAAAATGGATGCGCGCCAGCAGGTCGTCATCCGGCAGGTGATCGAGACGGGCCTGCCCATGATCTACGCCAACCAGCTTGGCGGACAGGACGAACTTATTTTCGACGGTGCTTCTTTCGCCATCCAGGCCGACAAGTCGCTGGCCTTCCAGATGAGCCAGTTCGAAGAGGCCGTCGATGTATCGGTATGGAAGCGCGATGCCGGCGGCTGGGTCTGCTCGCAAGGGCCGATGTCCAAAATCCCGGACGGGGAGGAGGCCGACTACCGCGCCTGCATGTTGGGCTTCCGCGACTACGTCAACAAAAACGGCTTCAAGAATGTCGTGCTTGGCCTTTCCGGCGGCATTGATTCGGCGATTTGCGCGGCTCTTGCCGTCGATGCGCTTGGTGAGGAACGCGTGCAGGCGGTGATGATGCCTTATCGCTACACGTCGAAGGATTCGCTGAAAGACGCCGAGGATTGCGCCCGCGCGCTCGGTTGCCGCTACGATATCATCGCCATCGCTGACCCCGTCGATGGATTCTCGCAGGCATTGGCCCCGCTGTTTGCCGGCACCAAGCCGGATATCACCGAGGAAAATCTCCAGTCGCGCGCTCGTGGCACCATCCTGATGGCGATTTCCAACAAGTTCGGCTCGATGGTGGTGACGACCGGCAACAAGTCGGAAATGTCGGTCGGCTATGCGACGCTCTATGGCGACATGAATGGCGGCTTCAATCCGATCAAGGACCTCTACAAGATGCAGGTCTATGCGCTGTCGCGCTGGCGCAACGCGCATGTGCCTTCCGGCGCGCTCGGTCCGGGCGGCGAGGTCATCCCGGTCAACATCATCGACAAGGCGCCCTCGGCCGAGCTGCGCGAGAACCAGACCGATCAGGATTCGCTGCCGCCCTATCCGGTGCTGGACGACATTCTGGAATGCCTCGTCGAAAACGAGATGGGCGTCGATGATATCGTTGCCCGTGGCCACGACCGTGTCACCGTCACCAGGGTGGAACATCTGCTCTATGTGGCGGAATACAAGCGCCGTCAGGCTGCGCCCGGCGTGAAGATCACCAAGAAGAACTTCGGCCGCGACCGCCGCTATCCCATTACCAACCGGTTCCGCGACAGAGGGTAGGGCGAGCCGAGAGGCTGCTTCATTTAAGGTGCCAGCATTTCCGAACAGGCCGCGAGATGCGGCTGGACCGCCGCTGATTGGATAGCCAGCGCATCGCAGCGCCGCCGAAGTCTTGTCAACGCGGACCGCATCCGCTACGCCCTCGCCATGACAGTCACCGTTCGTTTCGCGCCGTCGCCCACCGGCCGCATTCATATCGGCAATGCGCGCACCGCCCTGTTCAATTGGCTTTTCGCGCAAAAGCACAGGGGCCGTTTCATCCAGCGCTTCGACGATACCGACCTGGCGCGTTCCAGGCAGGAATATGCCGATTCGATCCTCTACGATCTTCACTGGCTGGGGATTTTTCAGGACGCT
>DASYCS010000135.1:0-2288 GCA_036500025.1 Mesorhizobium sp.
GTGCGCGCCTACGCCAACGACATGCTTCTGGGCGAGGCGGTGGCCTCGCCTGACGGCCATTTCCTGGTCGAGGCGAAGCGCGATAGTCCCGTCGGCCAGTACAACGTCCGCGTCGATGCGCTGGATGCCGATGGCGTCAAGGTCGCGGCGCGCGCCACCGTGCCGTTCGAGCGCGAGCCGGGCGAGGCGGTCGCGGCAGTCGCTGCCGATGCCACCAAGCCGGCGACGGCACAGACGGACACCGCCGCGGCCGAACCCTCCGCAAGCACGGCAACGCAAACTCCTGAAACCTCCGCCCCCAAGCTTCAGCATGCCGACGGCGCGGTTATCATCCGGCGCGGCGATTCGCTGTGGCGCATTTCGCGGCGCGTCTACGGGCATGGCACCCGCTATTCGACCATTTATCTGGCCAACCAGAAGCAGATCAGCGATCCCGACCGCATCTGGCCGGGCCAGGTCTTCGCGGTGCCGGATAAGTCGAAGGAGGGCGAACCTGCCGACCTGAAGTCGTTGGGTGAACAGGCGACCACCACACCGGCGCAATAGTTTTTCACGAATGAGTTTACTTGCGTAAAACCATTCCATCGTCTATCGCCGATGAACGATGGATGATCTGCAAACCGCAAACCGCATGAAATGCGCGTCGCCCGACAGCCGGGCGATGGCGGCGAAGCTTGCCGCGCTGTCCCATCCAACCCGCCTCGAAATCCTCAAACATCTCTCGGCACGCCGTTCCTGCTGTTGCGGCGAGGTGGTCGAGCGTATGGATCTGGCGCAATCCACCGTCTCGCAGCACCTGAAAATCCTGGTTGCGGCCGGCCTTGTCCGCTTCGCCGCCGACCGGCAGCGTTCTCGCTACGAGGTTGATCGCAAAGCGCTTGCCGCCATCTCCACGGCGGTCGCGGAACTCGTCGATTCCTGCTGTTCCGGCAGCTGAACCCATACAAGGCAATAAAAGTGGCTGAAAAGACCGTCTCGTCCGATTCCGGCTCGACCTTGAAAACGTTGCGCCATCTCTGGCCATATATGTATCCGGCCGACCGCGCCGACCTGCGCTGGCGGGTCACCTGGGCCACGCTGTTGCTGGTCGCCGCCAAGCTTGTGTTGGTGGCCGGGCCGTATTTCTTCAAATGGGCGACCAATGCGCTGGCGGGCGAGGGAAAGACGCCGCCCTTGCCGGAATTCCTGCTCGCGCCGATCGTGCTGGTCGTCGCCTATAATTTCATGCGCCTGGTGCAACTGGGCTTCAACCAGCTTCGCGATGCGCTGTTTGCGCGCGTCGGCCAGTATGCCGTGCGCCAGCTTGCCTACCGCACCTTCATCCACATGCACGAATTGTCGCTGCGCTTTCATCTGGAGCGCCGCACCGGCGGCCTGTCGCGCATAATCGACCGCGGCACCAAGGGCATCGAGACCATCGTGCGCTTCACCATGCTGGCGACCGCGCCGACCATCATCGAGTTCGCGCTGACCGCCATTATCTTCGCCGTCGCCTATGGCTGGATTTATGTGGCGGTGGTCGCCGCGACGGTCTGCCTCTACACATTATACACGGTCAAGGCGAGCGACTGGCGCATCGCCATCCGCCGCGAGATGAACGACAGCGATACCGACGCCAGCACCAAGGCGGTCGATTCGTTGCTGAACTACGAAACCGTCAAATATTTCGGCAATGAGCGCATGGAGGCCGAGCGCTATGACCGCTCCATGGCGCGCTACGAGATCGCCGCGACGAAGACGTGGACGTCGCTCGGTTGGCTGAATTTCGGGCAGGGAGTGATCTTTGGCGCCGGCATGACCGTGGTGATGGTGCTGTCGGCGCGCGAAGTGCAGGCCGGCACGCAGACGGTCGGCGATTTCGTCTTCGTCAACGCGCTGCTGATGCAGCTTTCCGTGCCGCTCAACTTCATCGGCCAGATCTACCGGGAAATCCGCCAGGGGCTGACCGACATCGAGAATATGTTCGACCTGCTCGGCGTCGAGCGGGAGGTCTGCGACGAGCCGGATGCCGCTCCGCTCGTCGTCGGCCCCGGCAAGGTCGAGTTCCGCGACGTGCATTTCTCCTACGACCCCAACCGCAATATCCTCAAAGGCGTCAGTTTCGAGGTGCCGGCAGGCAGGACGGTCGCCATCGTCGGGCCGTCCGGCGCGGGCAAGTCCACCATTTCGCGGCTTCTGTTCAGGTTCTACGACGTGCAGGAAGGCGCCGTGCTGATCGACGGGCAGGATATCCGCCATGTGACGCAGGAGAGCCTGCGCGCCGCCATCGGCATGGTGCCGCAGGATAC
>DASYCS010000136.1:0-6517 GCA_036500025.1 Mesorhizobium sp.
GACGAAGCGGTCGTCGAGGCGAACGTCGAGGACGATTTCGGGGTATTGCCTTGCAAAGTCGATCAGCGACTGGCCGATCGGGGCATCGGCGAAGGTGCGCGGCGCCGACAGCTTGATTCGGCCGCGCACATCGCCCGATGATTCGCGCACGGCATCCGAAAGGCTGTCGATTTCGCGGATGATCTCCGACGAGCGCTGGTAATAGGTATGGCCGGCCTCGGTCATCGAGAACTGGCGCGTCGTGCGATTGAGCAGCAGCGCGCCCAATTCGTCTTCCAGTTCACGCACATATTTCGACAGAAGCGCCTTGGACCGGCCGATCTTGCGGGCGGCGGCGGAAAAGCCTTCCGCTTCCACAACGTCGATAAAGGCACGCATGCGGGTGAGGGTGTCCATGGCGTTAGCCTTTCGGTCTGTTGGACAGGGCACATGGGAAAACAGGCCGGGGGCGGGACCATTTTTCAGAAAAATCAGCAAGGCCGTCCGCAGCTTATACCGGACGAGCCTGCCTGTTGGAAGAACCAGCGGCGCATGGGCTTTCGCTCGCCGTAAAATTAAACGTGAAGGCTGAAATTAGTCATTGATTGGTCATGATTCTCTGCCTATATCGCGCTTGCCCAAAGTCGCACGTGCCTGTGGGTGTCCGCCGGTCCTCAGAATGGTGAGGGAAATCGGTAAGGTAACTGGAGCCAACCCCTCCAGTCGGTTTAGCGGCCAACCGCCAAATCGAGGACACCTTGAAGCAACGACGGTGCGGGCCTTTCTGGTTCTCTTCCGGTTGTCCAAAGATCGGGGTTACTCAAAGAGGCACACCTTCATTGCCGGCAGTGCGGAACGGGGTTCTCCCAATCCAAGCCAAGGCAGACAAAGCGGGTTTCTGGCCGGGCAAGGCCATTAACCCATCGCCGCGAGACGGCGTTCCGTGGTTCCGGTGTCTCCACCGGCTGGTTCCATGGATTCCTGTCCCGCCTTTGTTTGATCCGCGTGTTCGTGAGGCCGAGGCCCGCGTTGCGCACCCTTGTTCGCGCGTGAGAACGCGCTTTGGAGAGACCCGATGGCAACCCAGCGCATTATGGACTTCCTCGCCACCCGACGACCGGAAGGCCCCTGCCTCGTGCTCGACCTCGACGTCGTGGCCGACAATTTCCGCGCCTTCGAGCGCGCGCTGCCCAGCTCGAAAATCTACTATGCGATCAAGGCCAACCCGGCGCCGGAAATCCTGCGCCTGCTGGCGCAGATGGGATCGTCCTTCGACGCGGCCTCGGTGGCCGAGGTCGAAATGGCGATGAATGCCGGCGCGCCGGCCAGCCGCATTTCGTTTGGCAACACTATCAAGAAGGAGCGCGACATTGCGCGCGCCTACCAGCTCGGCGTTCGGCTGTTCGCGGTCGATTGCGTCGAGGAAGTGGAGAAGGTCGCCCGCGTCGCTTCCGGCGCGCGCGTGTTCTGCCGCGTTTTGACCGATGGCGAAGGCGCGGAATGGCCGCTGTCGCGCAAGTTCGGCTGCGTTCCGGCGATGGCGATTAACGTGCTGCGCCGCGCCAAGGAACTGGGCCTCGTCGCCTATGGCGTGTCGTTCCATGTCGGCTCGCAGCAGGTCGACCTCACTGCGTGGGACCGCGCGCTGGGCGACGCCAAGCAGGTTTTCGCCACGCTGGCCGAAGAAGGCATCGTCTTGAAGATGGTCAATATGGGCGGCGGCTTCCCGACGCGCTATCTGCGCGACGTTCCGGCGGCGGAAGCCTATGGCCACGCCATTTTCGAGGCGCTGAGCAAGCATTTCGGCAATGCCATTCCTGAAACCATCATCGAGCCGGGCCGTGGCATGGTCGGCAATGCCGGCGTGATCAAGTCGGAAGTCGTCCTGATTTCCAAGAAGGCCGACAACGACAATCTGCGCTGGGTGTTCCTCGACATCGGCAAGTTCGGCGGTCTCGCCGAGACGATGGACGAGGCGATCCGCTATCCGCTGGTCACCCGGCGCGACGGCGGCGAAACCTCGCCTTGCGTGCTCGCCGGCCCGACCTGCGATTCGGCCGACGTGATGTACGAGAAGACGCCGTATCCGCTGCCACTGTCGCTGACCATCGGCGACGAGGTGCTGATCGAGGGCACCGGCGCTTATACGACCACCTACTCGGCGGTCGCGTTCAACGGCTTTGAGCCGCTGCGATCCTACGTGATCTGATAATTCGGGCAGAAGGGCCGGGAGGCCTGTCTGCAAAGGGTAATTTCTGAGCTTCCGGAGCTCACGTACCATAGGTACGCTCCGCTCCGGTTCTCGAAATCGCCATTTTCGCCAAGGCCTGCCAGCCTTCTGTCCCGAATTCACCCACTGGAACTGTTCGCTTGTGGAAAAATCCACTCGTGAAGGATTACGGTCATGCCCGCTGAAATCTTGAATTCCGCCGCTGCTTTCGAAATCATGGCTGAAATCGCCGCCGACATTCTCGCGCGTGAAGCCCTGCTTGACCGCGCCATGGGTCCGCGGCGCAAGCGCAAATCGTCGGAGAAGCTGCGGCGCGGGCGTCGTCCGTCCGAGGGACTTGCCTTCGTCGCGCGTACGCCCTCGGGCGCGGTGGCGGGCACCGTGCGCCTGTGGGACGTGACGTTGGGCGAGGGTGGCAAGTCTGCCCTTCTGCTTGGGCCGCTGGCGGTCGATCCCGCGTTGAAGAATGCCGGTCTTGGCTCGGCTCTGATGCGCCACGCCATAGCCGAGGCTGCCCGCCTCGGTCATGAAATCATCCTGCTGGTAGGCGATGCGCCCTATTACGGGCGTTTCGGCTTTTCGGCTGAAAAGACCGGCCGGCTTTCGATGCCTGGCCCGTATGAGCGCCACCGGTTCCTGGCGCTTGAGCTGGTGCCCGGTGCGCTGGACGGCGCGCATGGCACGCTGAAGGCGTCCGGCCGCCGGCTGAGCGGGAAAGGCGAGCGCGCAGCAATCGCCGCATAAAACGCAATCTCGAAGCCGCAAGGCGGCTGCGAACACCGCTTGGCAATCAGGCTGAGCCTGTTCCGTTCAATGCGGCGGAAACAGGTTTCGGACCGGATGAGTCAGGCGATCAATTGGCTAAGCGCCATGGCGACCGTCATGTCGCCTTCGATCTTTATCTTGCCGGTCATGAACGCCATGGTGGGATTGAGATCGCCGGCAATCAGCGATTCCAGATCGTCCAGCGAGAGCTTGATGGTGCAGTCGGCCGGGCCATCGGTGGTCGAAATGGCAGCGCCGTCGATGAGGATCACGCCGTCCGTGCCCGTGTCGAATTTCACGGAATGATCGAAGCCGCCGCTTTCGACGCGCGACCTGATCTGCTCGGCTATGTCCTGAACGCCCATCGCGGGTCTCCTTGTCCTTGCTTTGCCTGTGCGGCCAGCCAGGCTGGCGCGCTTGATGGGGACATTACGGGTCCACACCGTTATGGCTATAGCTGTTAATTGACGTTTACGTCAACCAAATGACGGCTTCGCCATCAATGTTCCCCGGCCGGCTTGGCCTCCTTGGCGGGGGTTTCGTCAGCGCCTTTCTTGCGGCGGATGGCGTTGTCGCGAATATCGTCCTTGGTCAGGAAGTCGACATTGTCGATCAAGACTTCGTGCACCAGTTGCTCGCCGACGCGCGCGTTGATCGAATCGCGAATGTTGTTGCGGAACGCGTCGACATCCAGCGTTTCCTTCTTGGTGAAGTCGATCTGCGGATTGGAATAGAGGTAGGAATAGACCTGATCGGTAATCAACGCCTCGGCGGGGATCGACAGCTTGGCCAACTGGGCCGGCTCGACCGTGTAGACGAGCTTGGTCAGGAGATAACCCTGGACAGCTGAATTGCGCACCAGCGGCACGGAAATAATGTCGGTGTTGACGTAGTCGAGGCCGCCCAGCATCGGCTTTGGCGCTGCGTCCTCGCCATGTTCGCCGGCAGACTGGAACGAATAGAACACCGCGCCGACGGTAGCGATGCAAATCCAGATCGCTGCGGCGATGAATTTTATCATCGGTCGTTCACGACTGCGCCCAGCCGAATTCGCCGGCGGAATAGGTGCCGTCCGCTTCCGCCCGCTGGATCGCGTTCTTCAGCAGATTGGCGACTTCGGTGACCGCGTTGAGGTGGGCGAGGATGGCCGCCTCGTTGCGGGTCAGCTTCTGGCGCAGGCGGGTAAGCCCTTCGCGGTGCTGTTCCAGCGCTTCCGGCTGTCCCATGCCCTTGATGGCGCGGTTCAGTTCGTAGAGGCAGCGGCTCTTGCGGGCATTCGAAGCCTTGAGGTCGAAGCTGGTATCGGTGCGGATGGCGGCGGTTTCTTCCTCGACCGCCTCCTCGATGCGCCCGATAATGGCATCGAGATTGCCGATGCGCGCGACGGGAACCGGGCCTGCCGGCGCGTTGGCCAGCATGGGCAGGTTGGAGGTGAATTCCGAATAGTCGGTCATTGTGCCTAGACCTTCTCGCCTGCTTTTACGGGTTCTTCTTCACCGGTCATGGAGCGCGCCATCTTGCGTTCCGCTTCCTGGACCATGGAGGTGGAGAGCGCCGTCCGGTGGTCTATCTCGGTCTTTTCCGGCCCGCCGGAAACCTGGCCGATCGGCACCTTGCGCTTGCCTTCCATATAGTGGTCGGCCAGCATCGACTTGGCGATGCCGATGCCGCCGCGCTCGGCCATCACATCGGCGATGCGTTCGGCCATCTGCGACTTCCACATGTCGCCGGCCAGGCCCTTGCCGTAAACGCCCTCGGTGTCCTTCGGCATCATGTTCTGGATGAAGGTTTGCAGCACCATCGCTTCGAAGTGCTTGAACTTGGTCGCGTCTCCGCCATCCGTGCCTTGCGTGGCCGTGCGCGAAAGCGTCGATGCCGGCGCCTCGCCGACGGAGAAGGGCGCGGAAGCGCCTCCGGCGCGCTTGGTCAAGGCTGCGCGCGCCGCCTCGATATCGGCCGGTCCAGCCGCGCGGGCAACGTCCAGAACAATGTCGCTTGGGGGAGAAATCGCCAAGAAAACCTGCCTTCCAATGTCTTTTCGTCGGCTGGCATCATGCCAAAACAAGCTTGCGGCAGGCTTGCCGGCATGGCTGCGGCGAGCGCCTGGGTGGCTACTCCGGGGTTTTGCGCCTTTGGCCGATGAGGTCCAGCCTATCGCGGTCGGACTGCTCGCGCTCGTCACGGCGGCTTACCTGCTCGTAGGCTCGCTCCACCATGTTGGTGCGGGCGGTGGCGGCGGCGATCAAGCCAGCCTCATGGCGCGCCTGTTCGAGGTTATCCTCCTGGCGCGTCACCGCATTGGCGATACGGCGGTGATAGAGATCGGGAAACAGGCCCGACAGCGAACCTTGGGCGTCGAAGCTTTCGACCAGTTCGCGGGCTTCGGCTTCGGCGGCATGGGCTTGCGAAAGAAACGTCGCGTGGCGGGTTTCATGCAGCGACTTCAATTGCTCCTGCACCAAAACCAGTTTCTTCAGCCGCTGCCTTCGCGTGGTCATGCGCGCTACCTGGCCAATGTTATGTCGACGAAGCCGTCGGTGAACAATGAAAGCAAGGTGCCGACGGCGAAATAGAAGATGATCATTCCGCCCGCGATGACGAAGGGCAGCGAGATGAAGTAGATCGGAATCTGGGGCGTCAGCTTGTTGACGAAGCCGATCGTCAGATTGACCAGGATGGCATAGGCGACGAACGGGCTGCCGAGGCGCAGCACCAGAAAAAACGAATCCGACAGCGTATCGGTGACATCGACGAGGGCTGCCTGCGGGTTGAAGAAAACGTTGACCGGCGCGACCGTGTAGGAAGAAACCAGCGCGCGGATCACCTCGTGGTGGAAATCGAAGACGAACAGGAAAAGCAGCGCCGAAAGCGAGATGATTTCGGCGAGTGCCGCCTGCGGATCCGATTCCTCGATGACCGGGCCGCCCGTGCCGGTCAGGCCGATCTGCATGGCAATCGCCGCGCCGATGAAGCGCAGGGCCTCCATGTAGAGCCTCGTCATAGCGCCGATCAGCCCGCCGATCAAAAGCTCGGAAGCGATCATCGGCAGCAATACGGCCGGGCGCGCATCGGCATAGGGGTAGATCTTGTCCCACAGGAAGCTGAGCAGGCCGAAGGTGACGGCGACCGACACGAACAGCCGGACCTGCAACGGCACGCGGGCGCTGGATATTCCGGGCATCAGCATGAAGCAGGCGCCAACCCGGCAGAAGGCCAGAAACGCCGCGATGACGACGGTTTGCGAGAGGGCGGGCAGACCGGTCATGTCATGCGACTGCGGGGAGCCGCGCCGAGGCCCGCCGAACAGGGGGCCGCTATCTGGCGCGCGCCGCTCACGAGATCGTGCCCAGCACCCTGACCTCGACGCCCTTGGCGATTTCGACATGGCTGAGCACGGGCAGTGTGGTGAACAGGCGCTCGATGATCATGCGCACATAGGGCCGCGCGTCTGGCGCGGTGACGAGGACGAAACGCTCGCCGGCTTCGAGATGCTTGCGGATGGCCTTGGTGGCGTCCTGGCCGAATTCCTCCAGCTGGCGCGGA
>DASYCS010000137.1:0-4709 GCA_036500025.1 Mesorhizobium sp.
AACTCGACTGGAATACGCTGATCGCCAACAAGGACCGCGAGATTGCGCGGCTGGACGCGGTTCATGACAAGAGCGTCCGAGCGGCAGGGGGCGAGCCTGTTCGTTCGCATGCCACGCTTGTCGACAACCACACCATAAGGCTGGAAGCGGAGGGCCGTACCGTCACGGCCGACCAGATACTCATCGCCACCGGCAGCAGGCCGGCGGCGCATCCAGTACATCCTGGCCAGGAGCACGCCATCACGCCAAACGAGGCGTTCGATCTGACGGAACTTCCCAAGGCGATCGTGATCGAAGGCGACGACTATATCGCCGTTGAGTTTGCCAATATTTTCCATGGCCTTGGCGTCGAGACAACGCTTGTCTGCCCAAGAGCGGAAATTCTCAGTGGTTTCGATATGGGCCTGCGGCAGGAACTGCATGAGGCGATGGAAAGAAAAGGCATAAGGGTTCTCTGTCAGGCCACCTCCAAGAAGGTCGAAAGGCAGCCGGACGGACGGCTTGCCATCGTGGTCAACGACGACAAAGCCCTGGTGGCGGACCAATTGATCCTTGCTGCCGGCCGCCGTGCGAACACCGAAATGCTCGGACTGGATGCGGCAGGCGTCAAGACGGGGAAAACCGGCGAGATTATCGTCGACGATTATTCCCGGACCAATGTGGAGAATATCTGGGCGATCGGCGATGTCACCAACCGCGTGCAACTGACGCCGGTGGCGATCCATGAGGCGATGTGTTTCGTGGAGACGGCCTTCAAGGGCAATCCGACCGCACCTGATCATGGCGCTATTGCCACCGCAGTGTTTTCGCAGCCGGAAATCGGCACCGTGGGCTTGTCGGAGGGTGATGCCGGCAAGCAATTTGCGGACCTGGAAATCTACCGCGCCCTGTTCCGGCCCATGCGGCACACGCTTTCAGGCAACCAGGAAAAAATGCTGATAAAACTGGTGGTGGACGGCGCGAGCCGGAAAGTGCTCGGCGCGCATATCCTGGGACCCGATGCGGCCGAGATGGCGCAAGTTCTGGCCATTCCGGTCAAGGCTGGGCTGACCAAGGGCGATTTCGACCGCACGATGGCGGCTCATCCTACCGCCGCGGAAGAACTCGTGACCATGTATAAGCCGAGCTACCGGGTGAAAAACGGCGAACGGGCGGGCTGACGCCCATCCGCCGGAACGTTTCCCTAATTTAGTCGGCCGGCGGCAGCGCGCGGCCGGCTGCGCCGAAAAACCGCGTGCGATCCTGTTCTTCGGCCCTCGTTTTCATACGAACGCGCATCAGGTCTTTCCAGCCGACATAGCCGACAAGGCGGTTGTCGGCGCGCGCAACCACCGGCAGGTGCGAGACGTTTGCCGTCTGCAACTTATCGGCAAGGCCTTCGAGATATTCGTCGGGATAGGCCAGCGTAATCTTGGTTCCGCCAAGCAGTTCGGCAAGCGTCGTCTTGCGATGCCGGCCGGCGCGTCGCCAGCGCAGGATGGCCGGCGGGTCGACGATGCCGAGCACGCGGCCGTCCGGATCGACCACCGGAAAGCTTGGATGGTGTGTTTCGGGCGAGGTCAGGTAGGCGGCCGCGCCATGCAGTGTCATCGACGAAGAAACCGTCTGGACGTTTTTGGTCATGACCTCGCTGACGCGGGTGAGGGCGAACGGATCGACGCGGTATTCGCGCACCAGGTGCAGGCCGCGCCTGGCGATCTTTTCGGTCAGGATCGAGCGCTTCATCAACAGCACCGTCACCGCATGGGCAGCCGCGCAGGCTGTGATGAGCGGAACCAGGACATGGGTGTTGCCGGTCAGTTCGACCGCAAAGAAGGTGGCGGTCAGCGGCGCGCGCATCGTGCCGCCCATCGTCGCCGCCATCGCCAGCAGCGCCCAGAAGCCGGGATCGGCAACCGGCAGGAAGCCGCCAAGGACCACGCCCATGGCGCCGCCGATGATCAGCAGCGGCGCCAGCACGCCGCCCGACGTTCCCGACCCAAGGGCGACCGACCAGATGATCGTCTTGACTACCAGCAACAGGATGGCTGCCTTCGCCAGGGTCTCGCCGTTCAACATCCGGGCGATGTTGTCATAACCGACGCTGAGCGCGTTCGGTTCGATAAGCCCACCAAGACCGACGATGAGGCCGCCGATCATCGGCCACCACATCCAATGGATGGGCAGCTTCAGGAAGGCATCTTCGCAGGCGTAGACGGCTTGGGTGAGGAGGCCGGAAAGCAGCCCGCTGGCGATGCCGATCGCGACCCAGCCGCCAAGAGCGGCAAAGGAAGTTTCCATGCCGCCATTGAATGCGAATAGCGGCGAGGGCAGATGGAGCAGCGTACGCTCGACTTCGGCGATGATCGCCGCCACGGCAACCGGAATGAAGCTGCGCGGCGTCCATTCGAACAGCAGGAGTTCAACGGCCAGCATGATGGCCGCGATAGGCGTGCCGAAAACAGTCGTCATGCCGGCGGCGGCGCCCGCGACCAACAGCGTCTTGCGCTCATTGTCGGTGACAGGCAGCGCCTGTGCGATCAGCGAGCCGATGGCGCCGCCCGTCATGATGATCGGGCCTTCGGCGCCAAAGGGGCCGCCGGTGCCGATGGAGATCGCAGATGAAAGCGGCTTCAGGATCGCGACCTTGGCGTCGAGCCGCGAGCGGCCAAGCAAAATGGCCTCCAGCGCCTCTGGAATGCCGTGGCCACGGATTTTCTCGCTGCCGTAACGCGCCATCAGGCCGATGACCAACGCGCCGACCACCGGAACAAGCACCGCCCACAGGCCGAGCGGCGTGTCGGCAAGCTTGAGGTCTTGTAGGGAAAATTGGCCGAAATAGGCCAGATTGGTGACAAGCTTGATGAGCTTTATCAGAAGGATGCCGGCGCCAAGCGCCGCCGTTCCAACGATTACGGCGATTGCCGCGATGAGCAAAACCCGTGCATCTGTGGTGAAATCGCCGAGATGGCGTTGGTCGGCAGGGTCCGATTTCATTCGCGAAGTTCTTTCTTGGATCGGCTATGTTCAATATGGTTTTCGAGCAGGCGGGGGGCTTGTCGAAGTCTAAGGCCGCCCTCTATCGTAATACGATATAAAAACACAAGCGATTATGGCTTGGGGGCATGAATGAGCGTAGAAAAATCGGCAGGAAAGCAACGGTCTCAAATCACGCAGGCCGATTACGAGGCGCTTTCGGATTTTCGCTATCTTCTGCGCCGCTTCCTGGAATTCAGCGAAAAAGCCGCCCGTGACGCCGGCTTGCAGCCGCGCCAGCATCAGGCGCTGCTCGCGATCAAAGGCATGGGAGAGCGAGGACCGGTCGGCGTCGGGGATTTGGCGGAACGGCTGTGCATCCGCCATCACAGCGCCGTCGAACTGGTCAACCGCCTGGGCGAAGCCGGTCTGGTTTCGCGCGAGCATGACAAGGTGGATCAGCGGCGGGTGATCCTCCATCTGACGGAGCGGGCGGAGGCGTATCTGGCGGGGCTGTCCGCCGCGCATCTCGATGAATTGTCACGCATCGAACCCATGCTGACGCGCATTCTTTCCCACAGCAAAGGCTAGCCGGTAGGACAAGGCCGGGGCGGCGGCATTCGGCGCGGACGTCGCAGCCGATACTATTTCTGCCGCAGCCTCACGCGGGATACGCGCGGCCAGCTTTCTTCAAGCGCCGCTGGATGGGCAAGGATGGTCGTAAGCTCGGCCGGCAGCACAGGCGCGAGTGGCTTCTTGACCGCAACGCCGTTGGCAATCATCAGCACGCTGTTGTAGAAATCGACACCGTCCGCCGATTTTGGCGCGACGGCTTCATGCATGATGCTGATGACGGTGACGTTCGGGCAATTGTCCTTGATGGCCTGGTGGAAGGCGATTTTGCCTTCCGGGTCGAGCGCCCCGGTCGCTTCGTCGAGGAACAGCAGTCCGGGCCGCTGGACGAGGATGCGCGCCACCACCAGCTTCTGCTTCTGGCCCCCGGAAAGAAGCTGGTCCCAGCTTTTGCCTTTTCGGCTTTCCTGGTCCAGATGCTCGATGAAATCTCCCAATCCGGCCTTGTGCAGTGCGGACGCCACCTGTGGATCGGTATGGCATGCGGGCGTGTCCGGCAGGCAGACAAGTTCCTTCAGCGACAAAGGTGGCAACTTCACTTCCTGCGCCGCATAGAAGGATTTCACCCCCTCGGGGAAAACGATCGTGCCTTGCCCATAAGACCATAGACCGTTGATGGCCTTGACCAGCGAGGTCTTGCCGCAACCGGATTCGCCCTTGATGAAGGTCCATTCGCCGCGTTTGAAGCGCAGCCGTTCGGCGCTCAGGAAGGGAACCGTGTCATGGCCCTGCTGGCGCAGTTCAAGGTTTTGAACGCTAAGGCCGAATACCGGGTTCTGGCGAACATAGGTGAAATCGGAACTGCCGGTCTGCTTGTAGAACTCGCTCGGGTGCTGGACGTTCTCGATCGCCTTAGCAAGATCGGTAACGCGCGTGCTGTTGGCCCGGAGCGCGGCGATTGCCGGCATCACATGGATGAACCACGAGCACTGGCTGATGAGCGAATTCACCAGTTCGGCGCCGGTAATATAGCCCTTGAGATCGACGCGGCTGGAAATGAACGGCAGCAGCCCCGGCCCATAGGCAACGATGCGCGCGCCGACGAAATTGTAGATGCGCTCGAACGAGTCGTAGCCGGCATTGACGACATTGATGCGCGCCCATGTCTGGTCGATATCGAC
>DASYCS010000138.1:0-1827 GCA_036500025.1 Mesorhizobium sp.
TGTCGTCGGCGAAATCCGCGAGACGACCGCCAAGGGCTACCGCACGCTGGTGACGGTGCTGACCAAGCGCATGGCCGAGGATTTGACCGAATATCTGCATGAGCAGGGCGTGCGCGTGCGCTACATGCACTCCGACATCGATACGCTGGAACGCATCGAAATTCTGCGCGATCTGCGTCTCGGCGCGTTCGACGTGCTGGTGGGCATCAACCTGTTGCGCGAAGGCCTCGACATTCCCGAATGCGGCTTCGTCGCCATTCTCGACGCCGACAAGGAAGGCTTCCTGCGTTCGGAAACCTCGCTGATCCAGACGATCGGGCGCGCGGCGCGTAACGTCGACGGCAAGGTCATTCTCTATGCCGACCAGATCACCGGCTCAATGGAGCGGGCGATGGCGGAAACCAGCCGCCGCCGTGAAAAGCAGATGGAATGGAACACCGCCAACGGCATCACCCCGGAATCGGTCAAGTCCCGCATCTCCGACATACTGGATTCGGTCTACGAAAAAGACCATGTCCGCGCCGACATCTCACAATTCACCGATGCCGCCGGCGACATGATGGGCAACAACCTGAAATCCCATCTGGACGCGCTCGAAAAGCAGATGCGCGATGCCGCCACCAATCTCGATTTCGAGAAGGCCGCGCGCATCCGCGACGAGATCAAGCGGCTGCGTGAAATGGAACTGTCCATTTCCGACGACCCGCTGGCGAAATATGCGGATATGGAAAGCCCCGTTTCCGGCCGCGAAAAAGGCAAGCACAACAAGGGCGTGGCGAAACATCGGACGGTTGAGGAGCAGGAACGGTTCCGCAAGCTCGATGCAGCGCGCGCCGATGAGGCGGCGGCGAAGGCCGCGCGGCCGAATTTGTTCGCCAAGCCCTCGCTCGATGAAATGGGGCGCTCCGGCGATCATTCGAAGCCCGCCGGCGCCGGCTTCAAGAAGCCTTCTCTGGACGACATGGGACCGGGCACCGACATGCCGACGCCGGCCGGCGCGGTTTCACGTTCGCTGTTCAAGAAGCAGTCGGCCAGCGAAGCGCATGGCTCGGATTTCGGCATTCCCGGCGATGCCGGACGAAGCCCGAGCGGCCGGCGGGCTGCCGCGCCGTCGCGAAGCGAGCCACAGAGCGACGACAGCGCGAGCGAAAGCAAGCCCAGCCTGTTTCGCAAGAACTCGCTGGACGAGATGACGGTGCGGCGCACCGAAAAGCCGGTCGAAGGCGCCAAGCCGGCGAGGCCGGAAGCGGTCGCCGACCGTTCTGCGCCGCGAGACAGCGACAGCGTCAAGCCAATCGTTCGCCAGCGCGTCGGCGTCGGCTCCTACGAAGACCCTGCCGAGGCGTCGAGGCAAAAGCGCCGCCCCGGCAAGACCGGGCGGCCGGGAAAGTAGATTTTTCGGGATAGCCCGAAAAATCTTCTCCTTCTTGTCGGATCGGGCGTTCACCACGCGTCCTGTGGAGGTGGAAACCGCCAAAGACAGGAGAACAGCATGCCCGGTGACGACCAGCAGCCACCCTTTCCGCCGATGCCGAAAGCGCTCGGCGGCCTGACGCCCTATCTGGGCATCGAAGGCGCGACCAGGGCGGCGGAATTCTACAAGAAGGCTTTCGGCGCCGAACAGGCGTTTGCCGTGCCGCCCGACGACCAGGGCCGCACCATGCATATCCACCTCCATATCAATGGCTCCAGCCTGATGCTCGGCGACTTCTATCCCGAACACGGCCACCCGGCGAAGGCCGTGCAGGCCTGCACCATGCAGCTTCATTTGACCGAACAGACCATCGACGATTGGTGGCGGCGCGCGGTCGATGCCGGCTGCACCAT
>DASYCS010000139.1:0-2169 GCA_036500025.1 Mesorhizobium sp.
GACACCATCGGCGACATGGCAGGGCACATCGGCGGGCAAATGGAAATAATCCCGCGCGATGTCGAAGCTCATCTGGTGCAGATCCACAACCGTCACGCGCACGTTTGAGGCGCGCAGCATGGTGGCCAAGGTGCCGCCGCCGCAGCCGATCATCAGCACGTCTTTCGAGCCGGCCTGCATCAGGAAGAAATACATCGCATGGATGTAATCGGCGGTGCTGACGCCGCGCCCGTCGGCGGCGCTCTGGTGATATTCCTTCTGCCAATAGGAAACGTGGCCGTTGTCCTGCTGGATGATGGTGTGGCCGGGCGCGGGGAAAAGGCGGCGGCTCATGCGCCCTTCTTCCAATAGTCCGGCACGTCCGGCTTGGTCGCGGCCAGGATGGCGATGGCCGCTGCGCCATCGGGCGTGGCGCGCAGCCTGTCGTACAGCCGCCGCCACAATTTCGTTTTTACGGCAGGGTTCAGGCTGTCGAACGAGGCACTGTAGACCATGTAGCTGAGGGGATAGCGGAACAGCCGCGTCTTCAAGTCGAAATCGCGCAGCGAACGGCCCTGGGCGTCACGCGGACCGCGTTTCGGGAATGTATCCGTGAAGCTGGAAGTGCCTTTGACGGGCGATGGCAGCGGTACTTCGTCGGCAAAGGTCATGTTGGCAACTATCTCGTCGATCGCCTTGTCCAGTTCGGCCTGCGATCCGGCGGCGCGCGCATTCAGCATGGCGACGCGGTTGGCAAAGCCGTTCTGATGTTCCAGCGTCATCAGGGCAACGATGTCGCTGCCGGGTTGCAAGGTCTGGTGCGTATCGAAGCGGCCGGACAGGTCGGTGACGTTCTGGCCTTCGATCATCGGCAATTCGTAAGGATGGCTGAGATCCTTCGCCGTCACATTGCCGCGATGATGCATGGCGCCGTGCGTGCCGGTGACGTACCAGCCGCCCCAGCGTTCCTCGAACGGCGTGCTCTGTTCGGTGAAATAGAAGGGCCGTGCCACGTCGGGAAATTGCGGCGTGCCGTCGGCGATGGCGGTGATGTTGGCCACCATCCAGCCGGGCGCATAGGTGTTGACCATGCCATGGCACGACAGACAGCGCGGGCCTTCGCGCTCGAATTTCGGCTTGTCGGTCTTTGCCGTGTCCAGTGTGTAGAAGGCCGGGTCGCCCTTGGCGTCATTGGCCAATATCTCCAGCACATGACCTTCCACCACGGCGGCGACCGCCACATCGTCGCCGAAATAAATGGCGCGCGGCGTCTTGGGACTGATTTTGTCGAATTGCAGACTGCTGCGGGTAAAGGTCAGAAGCTGGCTGTCCTGCGCCACGCCCAGCGCCGCCAGCACGCTTTGCAGCCAGCCATGGCCGTCATTGGCGAATGTCAGCTTGACCGTGCCGGCGTCGAGCTTTGCCTGCAGCGCCTCGATGCTGTTGGTCGGCGTTTCGGCGGCGTGTGCCGCCAGCGGCAGGGCAAACAGCGCCGATACTGACAACAGAATGGAAAAAACCTTACTCACTGCCGCACAGCCGCTCGCCCAAGCTCGCGGCGTTCGTCGCTTTCGCAGGTCCGCCGGACCTGCTCACGCCTGCGGCGCCGCTCCTCACTTCGGCGCGATCATGTCTTCGGGCTTCACCACGGCGTCGAATTCCGCCGCCGTGACATAGCCGCCGCCGACGGCTTCTTCCTTCAGCGTGGTGCCGTTCTTGTGCGCCGTCTTGGCGATCTTGGCGGCGTTGTCATAGCCGATCTTGGGCGCCAGCGCCGTCACCAGCATCAGCGAGCGTTCCAGCCCGGCCTTGATGTTGTCCAGGCGCGGCGCGATGCCCACCACGCAATTGTCGGTGAACGACACCGCCGCATCGGCCATCAGCCGCACGCTTTGCAGGAAGTTGTAGGCCATCACCGGATTGTAGACGTTCAATTCGAAATGGCCCTGGCTGTCGGCAAAGGTCAGCGCGGCATTGTTGCCGAAGATCTGCACGCAGACCTGGGTCATCGCCTCGCACTGGGTCGGGTTGACCTTGCCCGGCATGATGGAGGAGCCCGGCTCGTTTTCCGGCAGCGACAGTTCGCCCAGGCCGGAGCGCGGGCCCGAACCCAGCAGGCGGATGTCGTTGGCGATCTTGAACAGCGACGCGGCCACCGTGTTGATGGCGCCGTGGCTGAACACCATGGCG
>DASYCS010000140.1:0-7176 GCA_036500025.1 Mesorhizobium sp.
GCTGCTCGGTGCTCTATCACCTAGCCAAGGCCGGCTGGACCGACATCATGCTGATCGAGCGCTCGGAGTTGACCTCCGGCTCGTCCTGGCACGCGGCGGGCGGCTTCCACACGCTGAATGGTGACCCCAACGTCGCCAAGCTGCAGGCCTACACCGTGCAACTTTACAAGGAGATCGAGGAAATCTCCGGCCAGTCCTGCTCGCTGCATTTGACCGGCGGCGTGATGATGGCCGATACGCCGGAGCGCATGGACTTCCTGCGGCTGGCCCACGCCAAGGGCCGCTATCTCGGCATGGACACCGAGCTGATCACGCCTTCGGAGGCCAAGGCGATGTTCCCGCTGATGGACGAGACCAATTTCGTCGGCGCCATGTGGGATCCGGTCGAAGGCCATCTCGATCCCTCGGGCACGACCATCGCCTATTCCAAGGCGGCCAAGAAACTCGGCGCCGAGATCGTGCTGCGCAACCGCGTCGTCGACCTGACGCAGCAGCCCGACGGCACCTGGAACGTCGTCACCGAACAAGGCACGGTGCATGCCGAGCACGTCGTCAATTGCGGCGGCCTGTGGGCGCGCGAGATCGGCCGCATGGTCGGCGTCGAACTGCCGGTGCTGGCGATGGAGCATATGTACCTGCTGACCGAGCCGATGCCGGAGGTGGAAGCCTTCAACAAGGAAACCGGCCGCGAAATGGTCGGCGTGCTCGATTTCAAGGGCGAGATTTACACCCGCCAGGAGCGTAACGGCATCCTGCTCGGCACCTATGAAAAGGCCTGCAAGCCGTGGTCGCCGGTCAACACGCCATGGGACTTCGGCCATGAACTGCTGGCCCCCGACCTCGACCGTATCGCGCCCTCGCTGGAACTCGGCTTCAAGCATTTTCCGGGCATCGCCAATGCCGGCATCAAGCAGGTCATCAATGGCCCCTTCACTTTCGCGCCCGACGGCAACCCGTTAGTCGGCCCGGTGCAGGGCCTGACCAATTTCTGGTGTGCCTGCGGCGTCATGGCCGGTTTTTCGCAAGGCGGCGGCGTCGGTCTGGCGCTGTCCAATTGGATGGTCAACGGCGATCCCGGCTTCGACGTATGGGGCATGGATGTCGCTCGCTGGGGCGAATGGGCGAGCCTGCGCTACACCAACGCCAAGGTGCGCGAAAACTATTCGCGCCGCTTCTCCATCCGCTTTCCCAATGAGGAATTGCCGGCGGCGCGCCCGGCGCAGACCACGCCGCTCTACGACACCATGCTCGCCAACAACGCCGTGATGGGCGATAGCTGGGGGCTGGAAACGCCGCTCTGGTTCGCGCCGAAGGGCACCAAGCCGAAGGATGTCGTCTCGTTTCGCCGCTCCAACGACTTCGGCCCGATCGGCGAGGAAGTGCGCGCGGTGCGCGAGCGCGTCGGCGTCACCGAAATCGCCAATTTCGCAAAATATGAAGTCAGCGGAACGGGTTCGCAGGATTTCCTGAATCGGTTGATGACCAACCGCATGCCCAAGAAGGGTCGCTTGGTGCTGACGCCGATGCTCAATGAGTTCGGCAAGCTGATCGGCGACTTCACCATCGCCAATATGGGCGCAAAAGGCGTGGGCGACGACCGCTTCATGATCTGGGGTTCGTCGGCTGCCGCCAAATACCACATGCGCTGGTTCGAAAAACACCTGCCGAAGGACGGTTCGGTGCGCATCCACCGCTTCGACCAGACATTGGTCGGTCTTTCCATCGCCGGCCCGAAAAGCCAGGAGCTGCTGCAAAAACTGGTCGATGTGGACGTTTCCAGCAAGGCTTTCCGCTTCATGGATTTCCGCGAGATGGCGGTCGCCGGCGCTCCCTGTATGGTCAACCGCATCACCTATACCGGCGATCTCGGCTACGAGATCTGGATGGCCCCAGCCTATGAGCGGCTCGTCTACAAGGCAATCAAGGACGCCGGCGAAGAATTCGGCCTCGTCGATTTCGGCATGCGCGCGCTGCTTTCCATGCGTCTGGAAAAGAACTTTCCGACCTGGTTCCGCGAGCTGCGCCCCATCTATGGCCCGTTCGAAGGCGCGATGGACCGCTTCGTCAAGATGGAAAAGAACGACTTCATCGGCCGTGACGCGGCCGCCAGGGAACAGGAAGCTGGCCCGAAGCTGCGCCGCGTATCCTTCGTGGTCGACGCCACCGATGCCGATGTAATGGGCGACGAGCCGATCTGGGCCAAAGTTTCCAAGGACTACGGCACGGTCGGAAAAACCCATGATTTCGGCGCGCCGCGCTTCGACGCCAAGGGCAAGGAAGTGCGCGGCTCAAAGGCTGCCGAAGGCGCGGCCGCCGTGCGCGGCATCGTCGATGGCGACTGGCGCGTGGTCGGTTGGGTGACTTCCGGCGGCTATGCGCACCACGTTCGAAAATCGATGGCGCAGGGCTATGTGCCCGCAGCCTTGGCGGAGAACGAGAGCGCCGACCTGTTCGAGATCGAGATTCTCGGGCAGCGCTGCGCCGCCCGCATCAATGTCGAGCCGCCATTCGACCCATCAGGCGAAAAGATGCGGGGCTAACCCCAGCCCGCCTACCACTTCGATATCGGCCCGCTACGATATCGGCGATGCCGGTCGTTTTCATGCCTGAAGCGGCCGAAAGCAAAAACAGAGTTGCGCGGCGCCACGAAAAAAGGGCTGGGCCAAGCCTACGAACGAAGCACGTCCGACAGCGCCGCCACGACATCGACCGGCGTGGCGCGCGCCGTGATGAACGGCAGGCCTTTTCGGCGCGCCGTCCAGCCCACCGCGGCAAGCTCCTTTGCCTTCGGCTCGAAAAATTGCGCCATCGCCCAGCTTCGGCAATCGATCGCGGCAATGTCAGCCCTGCCGTCGGCGACCGCGATGATGGAAGCGCGATGCCCACCGCTCAAGCCCCGCTCGCTGAAAACGTCGAGCGTCTCGCCCACCGCCTCCAAATCCTGCGCCAGTGCAAGGATGCCCGACATGGAATCGGGGCTGTTGTAGATGAAGTGCTTACCCCTCAACAGACCCAGCGGAATGTCTGGTTTGCCGCTGGCCGCCACTGAGTTGCGCCCACGCATGACGATAGCGCTCGAATAAAGCTCGCCTTCTCCGCCTTCGAAGGCTGAATAATCGGGCTGGCCGACGACTTGCACATGGGCCGCCAGCCCCTGCCCCATCGGCCCCCAGCAGGTCTGCGCGACCAGCAAGGCCGGATGCAGCCACAAGGCATGAAGGTCGAATTCATCGGGCGCAAGTGTAGCCGGATCGGGCGCGACCACTTCGCCGCGAGCATCGCGGATGCCCGTCGGCACCGGCGGCAGATCACCGTTTCGCCGGACCAGCGCGTCCGGAGCATCGATGCCCCGGCTTCGCAAAACGTCGCGCAACCGTGCCCAATACGCGTCGGTTTCCGCCCGCAATTCAGGCCAGTCGTACATCGGCAGGGACGCAATGAATTCGCTCATGCTGCCATGTGACCGTTTTGGCTTTCATCTGGCAAGGCCACGACCGGCATCGTCAGCCGCCTGCTCACGAAAGAAATTACTCTTTCGACGGCTTTGCCGGAACAGGCGAGGAGCCAAGCTCGCTGCGATTGCTTGCGTGCACGCGCGGCCTGAACGCCCTGCCAGGTTCCGGCGCGCGGCGCAGCGCGGGATGCGCCACCGGCTCCTTGGCCCGGAAGGCATAGGCCTTCACCAGCGCGAAATAATTCGGATAGACATAGCCATTATTGGCTTTCAGCCAATCCTCACGGCGGTCCTGAAAAAGCTTCGGCAGTCCATACCACGGCGTGGTCGGGGCCTTGTGATGCACGAAATGCAAATTATTGTTGAGAAACAGCAGCGCCAGCGGCGAGCGCTCGACGATGATCGTGCGCCCCTCCGGCCGCTCCGACCACTGGTGTTCGGCGAAAGTGCGGATCGCGATCAACGACTGGCCAAGCCATGTCGGCACGAGAATATAGAGCCATAGCGGCATGCCGAAGCCATAGGTGATGACAGGAACAACCATGGCCACGCCAGTTCCATGCAGCAGCCATGCCTTTTGGATAGTTTTGTCGCCCGCCAGCATCTGCTTGATGTCGTCGATGACGAAGCCGATCACCGCCAGCCAGGGTCCCAAAACGAAGCGTCCAGCCATGGTGTTGTTGATTTTCAGCAGCATCTTCATCGCCGCCGGCAGTTCATCGTGCCGCCACAAGGCCTGATAATAGCTTTCCGGATCGTCCAGAGGATCGGTCAGTCGCTCGTCGCAATGATGGCGCAGGTGCAGCGTCCTGAAGCGTCGGAACGGCCAGATCAGCCCGATAGGCAGAAAGACGAACGCTTCATTGACCAGTGCGTTGCGGGTCGGATGGCCGTGCAGCACTTCGTGGACGATGGAGGATTGCAGCGCGACCGTGATCGTCAGGATGGCGAGCGCCAGCACCGGCCATGATGGCCAGACCAGCATGCCGACAACCAGCCAGACGCCATAACAGGAAACAGTGAGAATGACCGTTGGCCACTCTATCGCCTTCGCCGATTTCGCTCTGCTCGTCTTTTTCATGCCACCGATCACTGCCCCCAGCACCGGAATCGCCCACCGAATTCCTGACAGCATTGTGTCAGCAGCATTTTGCAACCTCAACGCGATTAAGCGCACAAGATGTTGCGATTGCGCATCTTAAGCCGCAGATGTTATGTATTGTAAACAAACATGGGATTCATTTACGCTCATGGCCATGCTTTCAAGGGCCAGCTGAAAATCTATCCTCTAAAATACGAGAACCGATTTGGACAAACGCGACCTCTCCACTTTGTTCCGCGAGCGGCTAAAAATGCTGCTGATACGCTCCGACCTCAACCAGTCCACCTTCGCGGCTGCGGTCGGCATCGACCGGTCGGCGCTGTCGCAGCTTCTTTCAGGCGCATCTACTCGCCTTCCCCGAGCAGAAACGCTGCTGAATATCGCAGCCGAGTTCAAAGTGTCTCTCGACTGGCTGCTGGGCCTTAGCCAGGACGAAGGCCTAACCGGCGAGATTCGCGAGAGCGTCGAGATCGAGGAGGGCTCGGGCAGCTTCGACCGTACGCTGCTGGCCAAATGGCACGCGGAGGCCGCCGGCACGAAGATCCGCTATGTTCCCACCGGCCTGCCCGACCTTCTGCGCACAGGGGCGCTTGTCGAATATGAATCCGGCATCGCCAACCGGAGCCACGAGGCGCAGATCGAGGAAACGCAGTACCGTATCGACTATAATCGGCGGCCAGAAACCGACATGGAAGTGTGCATGCCGCGGCACACGCTGGAAATCTTTGCGCGCGGCCTGGGTGTCTGGAGCGGCTTTCCCGAAGCCGACAGGCGCGAGCAGCTGCGCCATATGGCGGCCCTGCTCGACGATCTCTACCCCACTTTCCGCCTGTTCCTTTATGACGGCCGCCTGCGCTACTCGATCCCCTATACGATCTTCGGGCCGTACCGCGCCGCCATTTATGTCGGCGGCATGTATCTCGTGCTGAATGCCACGACTCCGATCCAGACGCTTACACGGCATTTCGACAATCTTATCCGCGCCGCCGAGATAAACCCCCATGAGGCCGCCTCCTTCGCCCATACGCTGGCCGACGCGCGTTTCGACGATTGATATGCCCGCCAGACATTGACGACATATAAAGATTTCCTTATATCACTAGCGCGCAAAAATTCCGGAAGGCACGCCCATGACGACCAACCCGATCGATGAACTGCTGGCTGAAAAGGGCGTGCTGCTGGCGGATGGCGCCACCGGCACCAATCTTTTCGCCATGGGATTGCAGGCGGGCGAAGCACCGGAACTGCTTAACGAAACAGCCCCCGAAACCATCGCCAGCCTGCACCGGAATTTTATCGAAGCCGGCGCCGACATCATCCTCACCAATTCCTTTGGCGGCACCCGCCAGCGCCTGAAATTGCATAACGCGCAGGACCGCGTTCATGCGCTCAACAAGCGCGCCGCCGAGATCGCACGCGCCGTTGCCGACAAGGCGGGGCGCAAGGTCATTGTCGCCGGCTCCGTTGGCCCGACGGGCGAATTGCTCGTACCGCTTGGCGCCATGACCTATGACGAGGCTGTGGAATCCTTCGCCGAGCAGATCGCGGGCCTGAAGGAAGGCGGCGCGGAAGTCGCCTGGATCGAAACCATGTCCGCGCCGGACGAAATCCGCGCGGCAGCCGAAGCCGCCATCCGCGTCGGCCTGCCCTACACCTATACCGGCTCGTTCGACACCGCAGGCCGCACCATGATGGGCCTGCTGCCGAAGGATATTCACGGCGTCGCCGATGGCCTTGCGCAAGCGCCGGTCGGCGTTGGCGCAAATTGCGGCGTCGGCGCTTCGGATATTCTGGCCTCGCTGCTCGACATGACCGAAGCCAGGCCGGAAGCGACGGTGATCGTGAAAGGCAATTGCGGCATTCCCGAATTCCGCGGCTCGGAAATCTTTTATTCGGGCACGCCCGAACTGATGTCCGACTATGTGCGTCTGGCAGTGGATAGCGGCGCGAAAATCATCGGCGGCTGCTGCGGCACGTCGTTTGAACATCTCGCCGCGATGCGCAAGGCGCTCGACAGCCATAACCGGCAGGGCCGCCCAAGCGTCGAGACCATCATCGAGCGCATCGGGCCGCTGCGCAACAAGGCGGCGCAGGAAAATATCGCCGAAACGGCGCAAGGGCGTCGCGAACGACGCCGTACCCGCGTCTAGGGCCGCTTTACCGATTGGATCGGAGCATTCTGCCGGTAACGGTCCGGGACAAAACCAGGGCCATTGTCGAGGATCGCACCTAGTGGTGTTGTTGAGATGAAGGCCAAGGGATTCGACCCGGATCGGTCGGGCCATTGCGGTACTCTGGCCGAGCGGCCGGATGGGACAGGGACGTGCGCTTTATTGGCTCGCTCGTCCGCTGAACCACTCCGACCCGCGCAAGCCTTCGCGCGAACCGCCTCACCGTCCGCCAGACTGAGTGACCCTGTCTACGGCGAAACGGCCTACGCCAGTCAATCGACCTTATTCGTTCTCGGCGTAGCTCGACAGCACCGAATTGTAATCCGCGCCGGGGCCATCGGCGTCGGGTTTCATGGTCATCAGCGCGCCGGATGTGCCGGGGTCGGATAGTTGCTTCAGCATCGTCCCGAAGCGGTCGTTCTTCAGCGCCGACAGGGCGGTACTGCGCG
>DASYCS010000141.1:0-10518 GCA_036500025.1 Mesorhizobium sp.
CGGCAAGCAGGTGGCCAGCGATGTCGGCGGTGATTTCGTCGCCATCGACGTGGGCGACGCGGCCGGCGTCGATGCGGCGGCGCAGGCCATCGAGGCGCGCTTTGGCGCGGTCGCCGGGCTGGTCACCAGCGCCGGCGTCATCCAGCCGCCGCTGCCGCCGGAAGAACTCGACCTTGGCCTGTGGGACCGCGTCGTCCATATCGACCAGCGCGGCACCTATGTTACGTGCCTTGCCTTTGGCCGCCGCATGGCGGCGCGGGGCACGGGCGGGGCCATCGTCAACATCGCCTCCGTCGCCGGGTCGCGCTCCATGCCGCTGCATTCCTATGCCCCGGCCAAGGCGGCAGTCATCTCCATGACCGCCTGCCTGGCTTCCGCCTGGGGCCGCGACGGCGTGCGGGTCAATTCGGTTTCGCCCGGCTATACTGCGACGCCCGGCCTGCAAACGGAGATCGACGCCGGGCGGCGCGACGTTTCGCGCCTTGTCGGCAACGCCCCGCTGGGGCGGCTGGTGCAGCCTTCCGAGATCGGACAGGCCGTCGCCTTCCTGCTTTCGCCCGCCGCCTCCGCCATTTCCGGCATCGACCTGCCGGTCGATTGCGGCTGGCTGGCCGGCTCCACCTGGGCAACCTATGGCGGCCTGCCCTCGCCGCAGCAGGGCGTCGCCACATGACGCGGCCGGCCCCGGCGCATGGCATCGCGGGAAATTCGCGGCTGCTCGACCTTCATCGCACCATGCTGCTGATCCGGGCGACGGAGACGACCCTGTCGAAACTCTTCGCCGACAGCGAAATTCCCGGCTTCATCCACCTGTCGCTCGGGCAGGAAGCGGTGGCGGCAGGCGTGTGTTGCGCTCTTGGCTCGGCCGATACGCTGGCCACCACCCATCGCGGCCACGGCCATGTGATTGCGCGCGGCATCGACCTTGACGGCTTCTTCAAGGAGCTGATGGGGCGCGAGGGCGGCCTGTGCAAGGGGCGTTCCGGCTCCATGCATGTCGCCGATATGAGCCTTGGCATCCTGGGCGCAAATGGCATTGTCGGCGCCAGCGTGCCGCTGGCGCTGGGCAGCGCGCTTTCGCACCAGACGCTGAAGACCGGCGGCATCGCGGTCGCCTTCTTCGGCGACGGCGCGATGGCCGAGGGCGCGCTGCACGAGGCGCTGAACATGGCGGCACTTTGGTCGCTGCCAATGGTGTTTGCCTGCGAAAACAATGGCTGGTCGGAATTTTCTCCGACTTCGCGCCAGTTCAAGGGCAAGCTTTCCACCCTTGCCGGGGCTTTCGGCATCCGTCACATTCTGGTCGACGGCAACGACCCGGAAGCTATCGCCAGTGCCGCGTTGGAGGCCGCCGACCATGCCCGCACGGCGGGGCCGGCGGTGCTGGAGTGCATGACCACGCGCTTTCGCGGCCATTATGAAGGCGATCCGCAGAAATACCGCGACGCCGGCGAAATGTCGGCCATGACCGAGGGCGACCCCATCCTGCGCGGCCGCGCCCGGCTGGCCGAGCTTGGCGTCGAGGCAGCGGAGCTGGACGCAATGGCCGCGCAAGCCGAAGCGCTGGTGGCCGCTGCCGTGGAAGTCGCGCGCGCCGACCCGCTGCCCGATTTCGACGCCACGCTCGCCGATGTCTACACCCCGCTGGAGGCGCGCTGACATGGCTGACACACGCTATGTCCGCGCCATCAACAAGGCGCTTTCCGACGCGATGGCCGCCGACCCCTCGGTGATCCTGCTGGGCGAGGACATCGCCGATGCCGGCGGCTCGTTCAAGGCGACGCGCGGCCTGCTCGACCAGTTCGGCCCGCAGCGCGTGCGCGACACGCCGATCAGCGAAAGCACCATCGTCGGCGCGGCGGTGGGGGCAGCGCTCAGCGGGCTGAAGCCGGTGGTCGAGATCATGTTCATGGATTTCGTCACGCTCGCCATGGATGCGCTGGTCAACCAGGCGGCCAAGTCGCGCTTCATGTTCGGCGGGCAAAGCAGCGTGCCCATGGTGGTGCGGCTGCCGCATGGCGGCGGCGTGAACGCCGGGCCGCAGCATTCGCAATGCCTGGAAGCCTGGTTCGCCCATGTGCCGGGCCTCAAGGTGGTCTGCCCGGCGACGGTCGAGGACGCCTACAGCCTGCTCCGCGCCGCAATCGAGGACCCGGACCCGGTGATCTTCGTGGAAAACAAGGCGCTCTACGCCATGGCCGGCGACCTGCCGGATGCGCCCGGCAAGGGCGTCATCGGCAAGGCCCGCATCGCGCGCGCGGGAAGCGACGTGACGCTGGTGACCTATGGCGCGACCCTGTTCAACTGCCTGAAAGCCGCTGACCGGCTGGCCGGCCGGGACATTTTTGCCGAAGTGATCGACCTGCGCTCGTTGCAGCCCTGGGACAAGGAAACGGTGCTCGCTTCCGTCGCCCGCACCCACCGCGCGGTGGTGGCGCATGAGGCGGTGCGCAGTTTCGGCGCCGGCGCCGAAATCGCCGCCATCATCGGCGAGGAAGGGTTCGACGACCTCGACGCGCCGGTCGGGCGCGTCGGCGCGCCCTTCATGCCGGTGCCCTTCGCCCGCTCGCTGGAGAGCCGCTACATCCCCGACGCCGACGCCATAGAGGCGGCCGTCAAGGTCTGCCTCGCCTAGGAGCCGCCCATGTCTGATCCCGCTATCATGTCCGATCCAACCATATTGCGCAGCATCGACGGGCCGGTCGGCACGCTGACCGTCAACCGCCCGCAAGCCCTCAACGCGCTCGATGTCGAGACGCTGCTTGCCATGGAACGGGAACTGACGGCGCTGGAACAAGACGCCGCCGTGCGCGTCATCGTCTTCACCGGCGCGGGCGACAAGGCCTTCATCGCCGGCGGCGACATTGCCGACCTCAATTCGCGACAGGGCCTTGCGCATTATCTCGAATTCGCCGAAATCGTCCACCGCGTGTTCCGCCGCATCGAGCTGTGCGACAAGCCGACCATCTGCGCCATCAATGGCTGGGCGCTGGGCGGGGGCACCGAACTGCTGCTCGCCACCGACATCCGCCTTGCCGCCGACCACGCCAGGCTTGGCCTGCCGGAAATCACGCTCGGGCTGTTTCCGGGCGCCGGCGGCACGCAGCGGCTGATCCGGCAGGTTTCGCCCTGCAAGGCCAAGGAGTTGATGTTCACCGGTGACCGCATCACCGCCACCGAGGCGCTCGCGCTGGGCCTCGTCAACCGCGTGGTCGAGAAGGAAAGGCTGGCCGAGGAGACGACGGCGCTGGCCGAACGCATCGCGCAGAAATCACCGCTGGTGCTGAAACTGCTGAAGCGCACGCTGGCCAGCGGCGCTGACATGCCCCTGCCCTCGGCGCTGGCGCATGAACAGGCGATGATCGGCCTCGTGCTCGATACGCGCGACGCCCATGAAGGCTGCGCGGCCTTCCTCGAAAAGCGCCAGCCCGCCTTTGAAGGCAGGTAGCGGCATGGCGATCGACCTCCTGATGCCCAAGCTCGGCCTGACCATGACGGAAGGCGTGCTTTTGGAGTGGAAGGCCAGCCCCGGCGACAGGGTTGCCAAGGGCCAGCTGCTCTATGTCGTCGAGACCGACAAGATCGCCACCGAAGTCGAAGCCGAGGCCGCAGGCGTTCTGGAAGCGCAGATGGTCGGCGAAGGCGAGACGGCCGTCGTGGGCGCGGTGCTTGGAAGACTGGCCATGGAGGGCGAGGCCGCCGCGCCCAAACAGGCAGCGGTCGCCGCAACAGCCGCACCGCGCGCAGCGGATGCGAAGCCGGCCAAGCTGGAAGCACTGGAAGCCCTCGCCCTGGCGCGCGCGCCAGCCGGAAGCGCACAGCGCATTGTCGCCACGCCGCTGGCGCGGCGCATCGCGCAGGCCAATGCCGTCGATCTGCACGGCGTCGCCGGCAGCGGGCCGCGCGGCCGCATCAAGGCGATGGACGTCGAGCAGGCGATGAGCGCGCGCCCGGCGCAAGCGTCTGGCGTCCCGGCGTCTGGCATCCCGGGAGGCGTCACGCGCTCGAAACCTTCCGCCACGCAGGCCGCGATGGCGCGGCGGCTGGCCGAGGTCAAGCATGGCGTGCCGCATTTCTATCTTTCGACCGAGATCGAGGTCTCGGCCCTGCTGGCGCTGCGCGAGACGCTGAACGCCGATGCGCAGGCGCCGCGCCTGACGCTCAACCATTTCGTGCTGGCGGCGACCGGGCGCGCGCTGCGCGACCATCCCAACATCAACCGCGTCTGGGCCGATGGCGAACTCGTCGCCTTCGCCGACACGGACGTTTCGATGGCGGTCGAGACGGAGCGCGGCCTGTTCGTGCCGGTGGTGCGCAATGCCGGTGCCCGCCCGCTGGACGCGGTGGCCGCCGACGCCCGTGCTTTGGTGGCGCGGGCGCGGGGCGGCGGGCTGGCCGCGGCCGACATGGCGGGCGGGGCGATCGCGGTTTCCAATGCCGGCATGCATGACGTGACCTTCGTCACTTCCATCATCAATCCCGGCCAGTCCTCCATCCTCGGCATAGGCAGCGTGCGCGACCTGTTTCGCCCGGACCGCGAAGGAAAGCCCGAACTGCGCCGCGAAATGGGCGTGGTGTTTTCGCTCGACCACCGCGTCCACACCGGCGTCGAAGGCCTGGCCTTCCTTTCCAGCCTGAAAGCCTATCTCGAAACCCCGATGCGGCTTTTGCGCCAAGTCTGATCCAGGAACCACGATGACCGTCGAACTCACCGAAGACCAGAACATGATCGTCGCCACCGCGCGGCGGGTGGGCGCCGATTTCGGGCTGGATTACTGGCGCGACCTCGATGCCCGCAAGGCCTATCCGACCGAAGCGTGGAAGGCGATCTGCGATGCCGGCCTGTGCGGCGTGGCGCTGCCGGAGGAATATGGCGGCTCCGGGCGCGGCATGTTCGACATGGCGCTCATCATCGAGGCGCTGGCGGCAGGCGGCGCCGGCTCGACCATCGGGCAGCTCTTCATGTGCAACCCCATCTTCGGCGGCGTGGCCATCGCCAAATACGGCTCGGACGCGATGCGGTCGCAGCTGCTGCCGAAGCTGATTTCGGGCGAGCTGCAATTCTGCATGGCGCTGACCGAGCCGGATGCCGGTTCCAACACGCTGGAAATGCGCGCCTACGCCGCCCCGGACGGCGACGGCTTCCGCCTCAACGGGCAGAAGATCTGGATCACCAACGTGCCCGAAAGCGACAAGATGCTGGTCGTGGCGCGCACCATAAAATATGGCGAAAGCGAGCGCCGCACCGACGGCATCTCCATCTTCCTCATCGACACGGACCGCGCCGGCATCAGCCACGCCAAGATAGACAAGCTCGGCACCAACACGCTCGCCTCCTCCACCGTCTTCTTCGAGGATGTGCGCATCGGGCGCGACGAGGTGATCGGCACGCTGCACAAGGGCTGGCCGGAACTGCTGGACATCCTCAACGCCGAGCGCATCGCCACCACCGCCGGCCTCGTCGGCACGGTCGATCTCGCCATCGGGCTGGCCACCGGCTATGCGCGCGAGCGCAAGCTGTTCGCCGGCAAACCCATCGCCGCCTATCAGGGCCTGCAATTCCCGCTGGCGCAGGCCTATGCCGAGACCGAATGCGCCCGGCTGATGAACCGGCAGGCGGCCACCCTGTTCGACGAGGGCAAGCCGTTCGGCGTCCAGTCCAACATCGCCAAGCTGATCGCAGCGCAAGCCTGCTCGGCTGCCACCGAGCGCGCCATGCAGACCATGGGCGGCATGGGATACGCCAAGGAATTCCATGTCGAGCGGCTGTGGCGCGACTGCCGCCTGTTCCGCTTCGCCCCGGTGTCGGAGGAAATGATCCTCAACTATCTTGCGGTGCACCAGCTCGGCATGGTGCGCTCCTACTGATTTGTCCCTCGACCGCCTTCTGGGAGGAAACCGTGGTCAATCTGAGTTCGTTCATTCACTTCCACGCGCTGCGCCAGCCGGACAAGCTCGCGCTGGTCTATGGCGGCGAGCGCGTCAGCTATGCCGAACTCGACCGGCGCATCGGGGATACGGCGGCGTACCTGGCCGCGCAGGGCATCGGCCCCGGCGACATCGTGGCGGTGTTCATGAAGAACAGCGCCGCCTTCATCGAGATCGCCTTAGCCACCAGCCATCTGGGCGCGGTGTTCCTGCCGGTGAACTTCCGCCTTTCCGGCGACGAGTGCGCCTATATCGTGGCGCATGCCGGCGCGAAGCTTCTGCTGGCCGACGGTGAATTCGCCGCCACGGTGGCCGGCATCGCCAATGCCGTGCTGGTGGACGAGGCAGCGCAGGCCTGTGCCGGCAGGCTGGGCGCGCCGGGCTTGCCGGCCCCTGCCCTGCATCTGCGCCGGCCCGAAGACCTGTTCCGGTTGATGTACACTTCCGGCACCACCGACCGCCCCAAGGGCGTGACGCACAGCTACGAGAATTTCTACTGGAAGTGCATGGATCATGTGATCGCGCTCGGCATGGGCGAGGCCGACCGGCTGCTGGCTGTCGGGCCGCTCTACCATGTCGGCGCGTTCGACCTGCCCGGCATCGCCATATTGTGGGTTGGCGGCACGCTGGTCGTGCAGCGCCAGTTCGATGAGACGCAGGTGCTGGCCATCATCGAGGCCGAGCGCATTACCTGCGCCTGGTTCGCGCCGATGATGGTGGGCCGCATGCTGGCGCTGGCCGGAACGGACGCCTACGACCTTTCCTCGTTCAAATGGTGCATCGCCGGCGGCGAGAAGACGCCTGAAAACCGCATCCGCGAATTCACGCGCCTGTTTTCCGCCGCCCGCTTCATCGACGGCTTCGGCCTGACCGAGACCTGTTCGGGCGACACGCTGATGGAGGCGGGCAAGGAGATCGAGAAGATCGGCTCCACCGGCCGCGCGCTCGCCCATGTCCAGATCACCATCCGCGACGATGGTGGCCAGGTGCTGGCGCCCGGCGTCGAGGGCGAGATCTGCCTGCGCGGCCCGAAGGTGACGAAGGGCTACTGGCGCGACGCCAAAAAGACCGAGCAGAGCTTCTATGGCGACTGGTTCCGCAGCGGCGATGTCGGCTATCTGGACGAGGACGACTTCCTGTTCATCACCGACCGCAAGAAGGACATGATCATTTCCGGCGGCGAGAACATCGCCTCCTCCGAGATCGAACGCGTCATCTACGCCATGCCGGAAGTGGCCGAATGCGCCGTCATCGGCATGCCGGACCCGAAATGGGGCGAGCGCCCGGCGGCCATCATCGTGGTGCGCGAGGGACACGGCCTTTCCGGCGAGGAAGTCCAGGCGCGCTGCCGGGCGGCGCTGGCGAGCTTCAAGGTGCCGACCCGAATATTCTTCCGCGACGCGCTGCCGCGCAACCCTTCCGGCAAGGTGCTGAAACGGGTGCTGCGCGACGAGACCGCCGCCGGCGACGACAAACAGGAGGCCAGGCCATGAGTGCCGATACCCAAACCCTCTCGCAGCGTATCGGCGCCTTTGTCGCCGGCCTTTCCATGGAAACCCTGCCGGGCGGTGTGGTGGAAAAGGCGCGCATCTGCCTTTTCAACGGCTATGGCATCGGGCTTGGCTGCCATTCCACGCCCTATGCCGACGTGGCCCGCGCAGCTGCCCTTGGTTTCGACGGCGAGCGCGCCGATGGCGCAACCCTTCTGGGCGACGGCCGCAAGGTGGCGGTCAACTTCGCCGCGATCGCCAACTCGGCGCTGTTTCATGGCCGCGCGCAGGAAGACACCTGCGGCGCGGCCCATCTCGGCGCGATCATGATCCCGCTGCTGACCGCCCTGCTGGAGGCCAGGAAGCTGCCCGTGGAGCGGCTTATCCCGGCGCTCGTCGCCGGTTATGAAACGGGCGGCCTGCTGGAAAAAGCCTATTCGCCGATCACCACGCCGCGCGGCCTGCGTTCCTCGCCGCTCTACGGCACGCTGGCGGCGGCCGCCGCTGCCGCGCGCCTGATGGGCCTCGACGCCAGCCGGACGGCGGCGGCCATCGACTATGCGGCCTCCTTCACCGGCGGCATCCTGCAAAGCTTCTCGGAAGGCACCGACGAGTGGCGCTACCAGGTCGGCGTCGCCGGCGCGACGGGGCTGACCGCCATGCTGCTGGCCGCCAATGGCGCGGTATCGGCCACCCATTCGCTGGAAGGCCGCTTCGGCTTTGCCCGCACCTTTGCCGGGACCGATTGCGACGTGGACGGCCTTGCCTCGCGGCTGGGGCGCGATTGGGCGATCGAGCGCGTGACGTTCAAACCCTATCCGGTCTGCGCCTTCAACCAGACACCGGTGATCGCCGCGCTGGCGCTGAAGGAAAAGGCGGCGGGGCGCGACTTCGCCTTGATCAAGGTGCGGATGAACCCGCTGGAGACCGGTTACGCCGGCATGGATTCCACCGGCCCGTTCCATTCCATTTCCGGCACGCTGATGAGCATCCCCTTTTGCACCGCGCTGACGCTGGTGCGCGGCGAGCCGACCCTGAAGATGATGACGACCTATGATGACGGCGCGGTCAACGCGCTGGTGTCGCGCGTCGAGCTCGTGCCGGACGAAGGCGTTTCGCGCCTGTGCTGCACCATCGAGGCCGAGCTTGCCGGCGGCGAGCGTATCGGCATCGAGCAGGTGATGACGACGGAGAACTTCAACTACGACCGCGCCACCGTCTCGCAGCTGGTGCGCCGCATCGGCGCGGAGCAGGACGTTCCGGCCAGGGCCTACGACCTGATCGAGGACTTCGCCTTTGGCCTGCCGGACAAGGGCGTTGGCCAGGTTCTTTCCGCCTTCGCGCTCTGCCCGCGCCCGGCATGAGGCGCACCGGCGCATATCGCCGCAAAGCGGCCGAATCTGCTAAGGCTGCTTTCCAGCCGGAGGCACGGTCCGGCGCCGAGGAGAAAATGAGCGAAAAGCAGCAGGCAATAGTGGTTCGGCGGCCGCGCGGGCAAAAGCCCCGGCGCGAGGAAAACGCGGAAGCGAAATTCAACGCGCTGCTACACGCGGCCTGCGAGATCGTCGGCGAATATGGCTATGTCGATGCCAGCATTTCGCGCATTACCGAGCGCGCCGGCGTGGCGCAAGGCACCTTCTACAGCTATTTCGAGAGCAGGCAGGACCTGTTCGACCAGCTGCTGCCGAAGCTTGGCACGGAAATGCTGGCCTTCATCAAGGAGCGCACGCGCGGTGTCGTCGACGCTTCGGAGCGGGAACGCAAGGGATTCATGGCGTTCTTCGATTTCATCGTCCAGAACCCGGATTTCCTGCGCATTCTCAACGAAGCCGAGCAACTGGCCCCCAAGGGCCATGAGGCGCATTTCCAGCTGGTCGTCGCCGGCTATCTCGCCAATCTGCAACGCGACTGGGCGCGCGGCGAATATCCGGGCTACGACGAGCGCGAACTGGAAGTGATCGTCTACATGCTGTTGTCGGCGCGATCCTACCTGGCGCTGCGCTATGCCAAGGACGAGGACGGCACCAGGCCGTTCCCCGGCTGGGTCACCGACACCTACATGAAGTTCATCACCAACGGGCTGAAGGCGAAGCCCTGACGTTCAGGCCCGGCGGCTGGAGCGGTTCTGGTTTTGAATTGGTAGAACCGCTCTATCTCTTTGTTTTGACAACATTTTCGGACAAAAAACGTTTCACGCTTTTGCTGGAAATGCTCTACCGGAACACCTTGTCGTAGGCCTTGACTGCCAGTTGCGCCTTGTTGCGCACTTCTTCGGCAATGTCGCCCGGCCTGTACAGGCTGGTGCCCAGCCCGAACAGGCGCACGCCGACCCGTGCGAAATCGGAGAAGGTCAGTTCCGAGACGCCGCCGACCGCGCCCACCACGGCATCCTTCGGCAGGATCGCCTTGATGGCCGAGATGCCGGATGCGCCCAGCGCGCCTGCCGGGAAGAATTTCAGCGCCGACGCGCCGCAGCGCAGCGCAAGCAATGCTTCGGTCGGCGTGAAGACGCCGGGCAGCGAAACCATGCCGCAAGCCTGCGCCCTGGCAATCACCGCCGGATCGACATTGGGGCTGACCATCAGCCTGCCGCCGGCATCGGCAACCCGCTGGCAGTCTTCGGGCGAAAGCACGGTGCCAGCGCCGACCAGCACATCCTTGCCGAAAGCCTTCGCCACGATCTCGATCGAACGCAACGCATCGGGCGAATTGAGCGGCACTTCGATGGCCTCGAACTTTTCCTGCGCCAAAACGCCGGCGATCGCCTCGACCTCTTGGGGCGTCACGCCGCGCAGGATGGCGACGAGGTCGCGCCGGAAGGCCGGCCATGCAATGGCTTCGCTCATGCCCTACTCCTTACCCCAAAGCCTGGCGGCGGCTTTAGCCAAGCCTATCCTCACCGCTTCCTCGGCATTGGCAAGTACGACATTATAGCCGGCCTCTACCAAAGCAGACTGATAGAGATTGCCGAGCGCGCCCGACGCCAGCAGCACGATTTCGCCCGCTGCGCCGTAAAGCGAGCGCGCCGCCGCGATCTCCGAACCGATCAAAAGGCCGGACAGGCGCGGTGCGCCCTGCCGCTTTTCCTCGAAGCCGAGCA
>DASYCS010000142.1:0-2728 GCA_036500025.1 Mesorhizobium sp.
CTGCGCGCGCAGGAGATCGCGTTGCAAAACAACCTGCCCTGCATCTATCTGGTCGATTCCGGCGGCGCGAACCTGCCCAACCAGGACGAGGTTTTTCCCGACCGCGACCATTTCGGCCGCATCTTCTTCAACCAGGCCACCATGTCGGCCGCCGGCATTCCACAGATCGCCTGCGTCATGGGTTCGTGCACGGCGGGCGGCGCCTATGTGCCGGCGATGGCGGATGAATCCATCATGGTCGCCAAGCAGGCCACCATCTTTCTCGGTGGGCCGCCGCTGGTGAAGGCGGCGACCGGCGAGGATGTCACGGCGGAAGACCTTGGCGGGGCAGACCTGCACACGCGCCTTTCCGGCGTTGCCGACCATCTGGCGCAGGACGACGACCATGCGCTGGCCATCGTGCGGCGGATCGTGAAAAACCTCAATCGAAGCAAGGCGGTAGGCTTGGTCCTACTGAAACCTACTGCGCCGCTTCATGCACAAGATGAAATCTACGGCATCGTGCCGAACGACATGCGCCGGCCCTACGACGTGCGCGAGATCATCGCGCGCATCGTCGACGGTTCGGAACTGGACGAGTTCAAGCAGAACTACGGCACTACGCTGGTGACTGGCTTTGCGCATCTGCACGGCATGCCGGTCGGCATCATCGCCAATAATGGCGTGCTGTTTTCCGAAAGTGCGCTGAAGGGCGCGCATTTCATCGAACTGTGTTGCCAGCGCAAGATTCCGCTGGTTTTCCTGCAAAATATCACCGGCTTCATGGTCGGGCAGAAATACGAGGCCGGCGGCATCGCCAAGGACGGCGCCAAGCTGGTGACGGCGGTAGCAACCGCCCAAGTGCCGAAAGTGACGATGATCATCGGCGGCTCGTTCGGCGCGGGCAATTACGGCATGTGCGGACGCGCTTTCTCGCCGCGCTTCCTGTGGATGTGGCCGAACGCCCGCATTTCGGTGATGGGCGGCGAACAGGCGGCGATGGTGCTGGCCATGGTCAAGCGCGAGGGCATCGAGCGCAAGGGCGAGACGTGGAGCACCGAGGACGAGCAGAAGTTCAAGAAGCCGATCCTGATGAAATACGAGCATGAGGGCCATCCGCTCTATTCCTCAGCGCGGCTGTGGGATGACGGCATCATCGATCCGGCAAGGTCGCGCGAAGTGCTGGCGCTCAGCCTTTCAGCCGCGCTGAACGCACCGATCGCTGAAACGAAATTCGGCGTGTTCAGGATGTGACGGACATTTCAACGCGGAAGCGACACTCAGTCGAGAGAAATGAGGCAGGCTTGGATAGCGGGCACAAGGTGAGGGTCGAGGCCGGCGTCAGTTTCGACTGGCAGGCTTTGCCGCGGCTTGTCGAAAACCTTGACGGCATCGACCGAAACGTCGAGCGGCTGCACTTTCGGCGCGGAAAGTCCTCCACCGGCGGTATGGCGGGCTTCAACCGTCTAAAGACGCTCTGGCTGCGACAGGCAAACCAGAAGGTGATCGACGAGATCAGCGGCTTGCCGCTCCTTGACACGCTTTACATTGACGGTCTTTCGGCCTCTTCGCTCAAGCCGCTGGGCGAAATCCGGACGCTGCGGCGGCTGGTTATCCATGGCGGCGCCAAGGTCGACAATCTCGATTGGATACGCGGCCTGCCACCGGGGCTCCTCGTGCTTTACCTTGAAGGGTTCAAGCGCATATCCGATCTCGACGCCGTCAAATCCCTGGCACAGCTTACCGCGTTCGGCTTCGAGGGCGGCATGAGCACCCATGCGCGGATAGACACGCTCGAACCGCTCGCCTCCGTCTCGCACCTTCGCTACCTCTTCCTGGCTGCCGCGCGCGTGGCGACACAGAGCCTGGAACCGCTTCGCCGGTTGCCCAGGCTTGAGCATTTGGAATGCGTCATGCAGTTTCCGGAGCGGGAATTCATCGAGTTGCACAAGGCGCGGCCCGCACTTCATTGCGACTGGTTCGACATGCTCGAAAACCACGGAAGCCTGCGCGCAGGCAAGCACGCTATCCTCGACCGTATCCGGCATGGTGGATGAAATGAAGCTTCGACATCGGAGGATGCCGTGTTCAAAAAAATCCTGATTGCCAACCGTGGTGAAATCGCCTGCCGGATCATACGCACGGCGCGCAGGATGGGTATCGCCACGGTGGCCGTCTATTCGGATGCCGATGCGAACGCGCTGCACGTCGCGATGGCCGACGAGGCCGTGCATATCGGTCCCTCGCCGGTTGGCCAAAGCTATCTCGTGGCTGAAAAGATCATTGAGGCGGCGCGGATGCGCGGCGCGCAGGCCATCCACCCCGGCTACGGCTTCCTGTCTGAAAATCCGGCCTTTGTCGATGAAGTGATTGCGGCCGGCCTCGTCTTCATCGGGCCTTCGGCGGCTTCCATCCGCGCCATGGGGCTGAAAGACGCCGCCAAGCGGCTGATGGAGGAAGCCGGCGTACCGGTGGTCCCCGGCTATCACGGCGAGGCGCAGGAGATCGTCATTCTCGCCTCCAAGGCGCGCGAAATCGGCTATCCGGTTCTCATCAAGGCGCGCGCCGGCGGCGGCGGCAAGGGCATGCGGCGGGTGGACAACCCCGACGATTTCGCGGAAGCGCTTTCCGGCGCGCGGCGCGAGGCCAAGGCTGCCTTCGGCGACGACAAGGTGCTGGTCGAGAAATATGTCGAAAAGCCCCGCCACATCGAGGTTCAGGTGTTCGGCGACAATTTCGGCAATGTCGT
>DASYCS010000143.1:0-2619 GCA_036500025.1 Mesorhizobium sp.
CCGCGATAGCCCATGGCGATCTTGGCGACGAGCCGAAGGTGGCTGGTGACGAGCCTGTGCGCGGCGGAAGTGTCTTCATGCTCGGCGTAACGCTTGCCGAGCATATATTCTTCCTGCGGCTGAAGCATCGGGAAGCGGCGAATTTCTTCCAGGTAGCGGCTGAGGCCGCCTTCACCGGAAACGATACTGGGTAATGACTGGGCCATTGATGCGCCCTCCTCTCTCTTGAGAACTGCCCCCTAATCGCGGCGGGCATGTGACGCGGATGCCGTTAAGGCTCATTCGCGTCGACTTTCATATACAGGAACAAAACCAGAAAAGACAGCTTTTGTTCAGCCCTGAACAGACTGTCACGCTGAAGTGAACAATGCCAGTCAGGTTTATTGCCGATCGATTCAGAATTTTTGTCGGTTCAGGTTTATTGCCGGTTCAAGATTTTGGCCGGCCGGACCCAAGCTCCCGGAAACCATCGACAAGTTCCTGCATGTCGGATGGAAGCGGCGCCTCGAAGCGCATGATGATATGGGTTTTGGGATGCCGGAATGCAAGAAGGCGGGCATGCAGGGCTTGCCGGGGAAAGCCTTTGACCTTTAGGCCGAGAGGTTCCGGAAGCCGGTTGGCCTTGGTGCTGAAGGCGCGGCCATAATCGGGATCGCCGACGACCGGATGGCCGATATGCGCCATGTGGACGCGGATCTGGTGCGTGCGTCCCGTTTCCAGCCGGCATTCGACCAGGCTGGCCGTCGCAAATTCCTTCTGCTCTTCGCCAAAACGCTCCTCCACCGTGAAATGCGTCACCGCATGGCGGGCGTCGTCGCGCTGCTCCGGCACCACGGCGCGGCGCACCCTGTCGGCGGCACGGCCAAGCGGCGCATCGATGGTGCCCTTCACCCGCGGCGGGATGCCCCAGACAAGGGCGGCGTAGGCCCGCTCCAGGTCGCCGGTCCGGCCATGGTCGGCGAACGCCTCCGACAACGCCTTGTGCGCCGCATCGGTCTTGGCCACCACCATCACGCCGCTGGTCTGCTTGTCGAGCCTATGCACGATGCCCGGCCGGCGCACGCCGCCAATGCCCGAAAGGCTCGCACCGCAATGATGAACCAGCGCATTGACCAGCGTGCCGGTCCAGTTGCCCGCGCCAGGATGCACCACCAGCCCGGCCGGCTTGTCGATGACGATCAGTTCGTCGTCCTCAAACAGCACGTCGAGCTTTATATCTTCGCCTTGCGGTTCGGCCGGGGCGGGTTCGGGCATGACCACCGAAACGCGCTCGCCCGCAGCCATCTTGCGCTTGCCTTCGCCGACCGGCTTGCCGTCGACGGTCACCGCGCCTTGCCGGATCAGCATCTGGACGCGGTTGCGCGACATAGCGGAGCCAAGTTCGCCGGCCAGCCATTGATCGAGGCGCTGCCCGGCGGCATCAGCCCCGGCCACCACCGTGGCGTCACCGTCAAAATCGTCCTCTATCATTTCATGGGCCTGTTCGCTAAGAGCGCTCATTGAAAACCCCTTTTGGGAAAACCCTTTTTTGGGAAACCCGTTCGGGAAAACCCTTCTCTGGTCCGGAACTTTGCCATGGCCCGGCTGCAAACCGAAGACGCATTCGCCGATGAAACGGCCGAAAAGCCGCTCGATCCCGGCATCGAGAAAGTACGGCAGAGGCTGGTTCGCTTCATCGCCATCAATCTCGGGCTGCTGTTTCTCGCCCTTATGGTGGTGATCGTCGCCCTTGTCTACAAATCGCGCAGCGCCAAGGCCCCGCCGCCTGCCCTCGCCAGCGAAATTCCAGGCGCGGCGGCCGAACCCGTGGCCGGCGATATCGTCCTGCCCGTCGGTGCCAGGGTGGTGTCGCAGGCCCTGTCGGGCAACCGCCTGTCCATCGATGCCGAGCTGGCCGATGGCGCAAGAGCGATCTTCATCTACGACATCGCCGAACGCCGCATGGTCGGCCAATTCTCCATCCGCAACAAATGACCCGGCGCACCAAAGCCAAATGATTTCGACCGCCACATTATCCTGCGCAAGGTCGGTTGCTTTTTGCCGAGCGCCGGCCTATATCGCCGTCTCTTGAGCGCGCCCATCGTCTAGCGGTCAGGACACCGCCCTCTCACGGCGGGAACAGGGGTTCGATTCCCCTTGGGCGTACCAGAAATTTCAACAGCTTGGCTGCGTATCCGCGATTTGCCGCCGATTTCGTCGAGGCAGCACCGCTGCTCGCTGGCCTGACCGGCCGCCTCGAAGCCGTTTTCATCCAACACATCGTCGCCCGCCAAACCCGGTTTATCGACGGCAAAAACTCGACGGCTTCATGAGGCGGCGGCTGGCCATGCCGTTCCGGCTTCAACCAGCATCAGTTCCGCCCTCAAGGGAGCAGGCCACGGATCGCGATGCGTTGGAAATCCCGCGATCACATTTGTCATTTACCGGGCATCGTGCGGAACGGATGGCCTTGTCGGGGGTTAGCCCAGTCCAGCCAACAAGAACCAGCCACCAAGGAGATGCGCAATGGACCACACCAAGCATATACGGCTCACCACTAACGAACTGACGCCTGACATTCTCGACGATGCCACGATCTACGGCCCCGGCGACGAGAAAGTGGGTTCCGTCTCCCATGTC